>NZ_JAMCOU010000005.1:0-410 GCF_023499985.1 Acinetobacter amyesii
CTCGATATTGATCATCCTGGTATGGAGTTTTCTCATGAAAATATGTTTATTGCAGATGATCGGGATGGGTTAGGTGGTGGTATTCGTACGCCTACATGGTGCTTTTTACTTTCCCCCTACTGGCTAGAGAAACTAGACTTGAGTGAAGAACAAATTCGTGAAAAACTAAATGATCCACGAATTGAAATTACTAAAATTATAGACCCAGAAGATTCAACAAAATACAACTTATGGATACGTTTGGGAGAGCTTTCACTTTATCCAGTTGAAGAAGGTGTTCCTGATTTATTGGTGATGGCAAATGAACTAATTAAACCGATACGTTGTGATAACTTAAAACTGACCACTTTGGATGCGTGGTCAGATGATCCAAATCCACGTTTTGATGCCGTAAGTTCAAAGCAATGGAT
>NZ_JAMCOU010000004.1:0-343 GCF_023499985.1 Acinetobacter amyesii
TAAAACCGATTAATTTTATAAAAACAAACCGTTTCACCTATTTAATGGTTTGTTCTATCATTCTCTCATCAAATAAATTTACTCCTCTGGAGACGTTAGCAATGTTAGATCAAAATACTTCTGCTCAATTAAAAACCTTACTTGAACGCCTTGAAGGCCCGATTGAAATCGTCGCGACTTTAAACGGCACGGACAAATCAGACAAAATTAAAGAATTGGTGACCGAAGTTGCCGCTTTATCTGATTTAGTGACTGCACGTTTTGACGGTAACAACAGCCGTGCGCCAAGCTTTGGTATTGCAAAAGCAGGTGAAACACCACGTGTATTCTTCGCAGGTCTACC
>NZ_JAMCOU010000003.1:0-2822 GCF_023499985.1 Acinetobacter amyesii
CTCGGTTTAGCCTTTACCACATCAACCATTTGTTTGGCAGTGTTCTTACAGCAAAATCCAGTGGAAGATCTCCCGATTGATTATGCCATGTCAGCCATAGCACTGATTCCAGCGCTCATTGGCAGTCATCCAGCGACGAACCGTTTCCACAGGAATATTCAGACCAAACATGCTCATCAGCTTCTCATGAGCCAAGGTTGGGCCAAAGCCCAGCAGATGTTCAGAAATAATGGAAAGGCATTCAGACTTTACGGCTTCATCATGGCGACGATGGCCAGGTTGACCACGACTGGCATGTGTCAGTCGTGAAACACCGTCTTGCTTTAGCTTCTGTAATAATAGGGTAATTTGGGGGGTAGAAAGATTGAGGATTTCAGAAGCACGGACTTGGGTAATACGATGATCTCGAACATCTTGCAGTACAGCAAGACGTTGAATCTCTTTATCAGACATAGTGATCAGCATCTATATTTTATATCCAGCCCATGATGGTTAAACCATCATAAACTAGACATTTTTATTGGTGAGAATATAGACACTTTAAATGGGTTCTAACATTTTCATTTCTTATAACAGCCATTATGTTAAATAGGAACCTTAGAACAATAGAAAATTATAATTTCATTGCCATAAGGAAGAATATACTTACAATCCTACGTTCGTTTGTAAAGCAATTTGCTGTGAAGCTAATTCAAGTGCTTTAGCTTTCCCTAATGGTTTAATATCAGTGCCTTCAGCATATATAAAATCTACCTTATCAATACCAATTAATCCTAATACTGCTATTAAATATGTTGTAACAGCATCTGTTGGAAGATCTTGATGAAAACCACCACGTGAACTAAAGATAATTGATTTAACACCTTTAATTAATCCTACGGGTGCGGTTTCTGTATATTGAAAAGTTACTCGTGCTCGTGCAATTAAGTCGAACCAGTTTTTTAATTGGGTTGGTACATTTAAGTTATACATTGGTGCTGCAATCAATAATAGATCACAATCTTTCAGCTCTTGAATAAATTGATCAGAGAGAGCCACTGCTGCTTTTACCTCAGGTTTTTCATTCGCCTCTCCACGTAAGGCATTAAATATCTCTAAGTTTAATACTGGTAAGTTCATAGCTCCTAGATCATGTTCAATTATTTGGTCAACATAACCACTTTGCTTACGTCTATATAAATATTTATTAATGAGCTGATTACTTAGAGATTTTTCCTGCATAAAACTAGATTTGATAACTAAAATTCTGTTCATAGTAAGGTTCCTAATATGAATTTTTATTAGATTATCATTGATAAATTGGATACAAAAGTGATAATAAATCAACTCATTGATTCCCAATTGGAACTAATATGCGTGTTAATGATCTGAAAAGTTTGATGGCATTTATTAGTGTTGTTGAACAAGGAAGTTTTACTAAAGCATCAGAAAAATTACATCTGACTCGTTCCGCTGTCAGTAAGATGATTTCAAAGCTTGAGGTACAGCTCGGAGTAGTACTTTTTAACAGAGATACACGTCATTTAGCTCTCACAGAAGAAGGTAGTATTTTCTATGAACATAGCCAGCGGGCTGTACAAGAATTATTAATAGCTGAGACATTATTTGAAAGTAATAATCAAAATATTCAGGGAATGATACGTATCTCTATGCCTGTATTATTTGGACAAAAGTTCATAGTTCCGATATTAAGAGACTTAGCAGATGAACATCAAAATTTGAATATGGTTCTTTCTTTTAATGATCGTTATATTGATTTAATTGAAGATAATTATGACCTAGTGATAAGAATTGGTAATTTAGAAGATAATAGTCAATTAATGGTTAAAAAGATTTCTGAGCATGCAATGTGGCTCTGTGCCACACCTGAATATTTAAAAAGATACCAGATTCCTGAGAGCATCAAAGATTTAGATAACCATCAGACTATTGGATATTTGAAAAATGGGCAGCTTGAAAAGTGGATATTTCAAAGTTCTCATCATAAAACTATGAAATATTTGCCAAAAAATAAAGTTCAAATGGATGACATAAAAAGCATATTAGATTATGTACTAATGCACGGAGGAATTGGTTGGTTACCTTCCTGGTTGATTCAAGAATATATACAAAGTGGTCAATTAATACACCTACTTACTAACTATTCAAGTACTAACTATCCTATTCAAATTGTATGGAAAAGATCAAATTTCTTACCAATACGTGTTCGTACTACCATTGATAAAATAGCTTCATCAATACAAAAAGATAGCGTCATTAAATAAGATTTATAAGAGAGGAATTCTAAATTGATAGTAATACAAAATCTTTCTAGTTTAATTTTTAAACACGGATTTATTAAGCTTTCCTAAAATTAACATAATACACGTTATGCGAAATTCTTGAAATTTTCCTATAAGTATCAATATTTTATTAAAAACCGTTCTAGTAAACAGCATATTGGAACGGTTTTTATATCACTATTCCACCAATACGCTTATAACTTATTCGAAATCAAAAGAGTTTGTTTAGCCCATCTACGCTATCTGCTTTAGACGCTATAACCTAGCCTCAACTTTTTATTGAGGCTCTATTCCAAAAACACTGATTTTTCAAAGTGTCTGAATTGCATAGCATAGAGCCAATTCTTTTGCGAGTTTCGCCATGATTTGGTTCGTCATCACAGTTTTTGCAATCGCAGGTCTAATTAAAGGCACGATTGGGTTAGGCCTGCCTGCGGTATCGATGGGCCTCCTCACCATGGTGATCAGTCCATTTCAGGCAGCGACGTTATTGATTATTCCATCTATGGTCACCAACTTTTGGCAACTATTTGCCGAAGG
>NZ_JAMCOU010000002.1:0-560 GCF_023499985.1 Acinetobacter amyesii
GGGTTAGGCCTGCCTGCGGTATCGATGGGCCTCCTCACCATGGTGATCAGTCCATTTCAGGCAGCGACGTTATTGATTATTCCATCTATGGTCACCAACTTTTGGCAACTATTTGCCGAAGGGCAGGTGCTGCGCCTAATTCAACGCTTTTGGCCCTTATTACTTGGGATTATCGTCGGTTCAATTTGGAGTATTTTTCCAACTTTAGGACATGGTGAATTTAAAAGTGAAGCTTTACTGGGGGGCATGTTGGCACTATACGGACTGTATGGGCTTTGTGCCAAGAGCTTGCCGAACTTTGCACCACATGAAAAATGGCTATCTCCAATGATCGGTTATCTCGGTGGAGCGCTGACTGTTGCGACCGGTGTGGTGGTGATCCCTGTGGTGCCATATTTGCAAGGTTTGCAGCTCAAACGTGATGACCTCGTACAGTCACTCGGTTTAGCCTTTACCACATCAACCATTTGTTTGGCAGTGTTCTTACAGCAAAATCCAGTGGAAGATCTCCCGATTGATTATGCCATGTCAGCCATAGCACTGATTCCAGCGCTCATTGG
>NZ_JAMCOU010000001.1:0-355 GCF_023499985.1 Acinetobacter amyesii
CTGGCGATGACTTACTCTCACATGGGTAACCCCACACTACCATCAGCGCTAAGAGGTTTCACTTCTGAGTTCGGGAAGGGATCAGGTGGTTCACTCTTGCTATTGTCGCCAGCACAACTGTTTATGGATACTNGCTTAGTCTAATCTCAGAGCAGTGCTCTTCGTGCTAAGTTTTCTACCAAATGAGTTATTAACAGAAGTACTTGAGTTAATTTAAGGTGTTCATTGTATCCAGCTTTTCAACTAAATCAAGTTTGATTGATTATATGTGAATCAATTGATGCTATATATACAACTGTTTGGGTGTTGTATAGTCAAGCCTCACGAGCAATTAGTATTGGTCAGCTTCATGCGT
>NZ_JAMCOU010000036.1:0-99901 GCF_023499985.1 Acinetobacter amyesii
CCCACTCATTTATTAAAAAAAAGTGGCGGGAATGTTTTAGACTATCCCGCCATTAGCGGGGCATAAACAGGAGGAAGTGTTTGCAGGAAGAGATCAGGCGCTTGATAAAGATTCTTCCAAACAAATTTTGGCGTATATTCAAAGCTCTGATGTGCAATAAAAAGAATCGCTTGTTGATTTTGCACAATCAAATGCGTCATAGACGGCAAATACTGTTGATAATCTTCACCGAGTTGCAGATCACTTGCGGTATTTTTGTCTAGTTTGCTACTTGATTCAGATGCTTGATGCAACGAATGCTGTGGATTGGTTTCACTGCTGACGCATAAGGTATTTTGATGATGACCAAAATGATAGCTTTGAACAACTTGGGTTTGCTCTTCATGCACACAGAAAGCGGCTGCCCGTTCCAAAGGGTTTGGAACATGAACAATCCGACTAAGACTGTTATCCATGTCGCAGAACGCATATTGCATCAATCAAGAAAATTTTAACGATTATAAAGCTTGGAGTCAGTCGAAGGTCAAGTGAATCTTTGAATTTGTCTTAAAAATGGATTGCCATAGGGATATAACCTAACCCATTCGCCTTAATCCCCTTACATGGCACATTCTAAAGATTATCCATTGGTTCACGTTTACGATTTTTTATCAGCGATACCTTTATTTTTAATTCAGTTCGGAATCATTCTTCAACTTAGCTTTTCTTGTCACCACTATGCCGCAGAGCACCACCAATGTCGTAACACCTAAAGATAATGAAGTCTCATAACTGTAGGCTGGAGATAAAAACATATAGATCAGCACACTTAAAATCACAATAATGACGGCCCATGTCAGCCATGGAAATAGCCACATTTTAAACGCAACCTCAGTTCCATTTTTTTCGATTTGTGTTCTCAATTTAAGCTGTGAAAATGCAATCACTAAATAAACCAATAAGGCAATTGAACCTGTTGTAGACAGTAAAAATCCAAATACTTGGCCTGGAAATAAATAATTGACTGCACAGCAAATTAATCCCACTACAGACGATGCCAATACTGCAATTGCTGGCACGCCAGAGGCATTAATTGATGTGACCCATTGAGGTGCTTCTTTGCGTGTCCCCAATGAAAATAGCATCCTTGATGAACTATAAAGTGCAGCATTCATACAACTTGCAACCGCAATAAAGACCACACTATCAATAATCAATTTTGATTGAGGGACATTTAAACTGACCAAGACATATTGGAAGGTGCCTAATTGTTGTAATTGCGGTGAACGCCAATCGACCAATGCAACCGTTATAAAAATTGAAACCACAAAAAATAAGATGACCCGATACAACACTAAATTGGTTGCGCGTTTAATTTTTTGCTCAGGATCTTTTGATTCTGCTGCAGCGATCGATAAAATTTCTACACCAAAGAATGAAAATGCTGAAATCAATATTGCTGAAAGCACGCCACCCAGACCATTTGGCATAAATCCATCATTTTTGAATAGATTTTCTACACCACTCACTTCAGGTGCTAAGGGCCAAAATCCAAATATTGCGGTGAGTCCAATGCCGATAAAAATTACAATAGCCAAGACTTTTATCAGAGAAAACCAAAATTCAAACTCACCAAAACTCCGAGTACTAAAAAAGTTCGCTAAACTGAGAAGCACAATAAAGAATGTCGCAAATACAGCACTTGATATTGAAGGAAACCATGCATGCAGAATTTCTGCACCAGCGATTGCTTCAATTGGAATAACTAAAACCCAAAACCACCAATATAACCATCCGATGGTAAAACCCGCCCAAGGCCCAATGGCTTTTCTTGCATAGGTTGAAAATGAGCCGGTGTCAGGTTGGGCTACAGCCATTTCTCCCAACATTCGCATGATTAAAAAAACCAAAATACTGGTAGTAATATAAGCAAGAACGGCGGCAGGCCCTGCTTTTGCAATCGCAGCAGATGATCCAACAAACAGTCCAGCACCAATTACACCACCAATACTGATCATTGTAATATGCCGATTAGATAGCCCTGCACCCAGTTTTGCAGTTGAATTATGTGTGGCTAAGCTATCATCATGCATCGATTAGATTCCCTGTCTGCACGGTCAGTCGTACAAATCATTATTTCCAAGATCATTAGGAATAAAAAAGGGAAAACGCTGTGTTCTCCCTTGTTTTGTAACAATTTAATCTAGAAAATGAGTTTTTCATAGTTCTAATCAAAACTTTAAGATGCAGCTTAATACCATTTTTTCATCTAATTCACTGTTATTACTTATATAATTTATATTTATTTAAAAACTTATTTGACCATTTTCTAGATACAAAATATGGGCTTTTAAATAATCTAACTCATCGCCATGATGCGTAACATATATCATCGGCAGCGCCAACTGTTCTTTCACCGTGTTTAAAAATGGCATTATTTGATCTTTCAGCCTGCGGTCCAGTCCTGTCAGCGGTTCATCTAACAGCAGTAAGTCAGGCTGTGACAGCAATGCGCGTCCTATGGAAACGCGCTGCGCCTCACCGCCAGAAAGTTCATGCGCCCGCCGTTTGAGCAGTGGCTGTAACTCAAGCAGATTAGTCACTTGCTCAAATTTAAATTTCGCATTTTCCTGAGCGCCTAAGTTCTCCGCATATTGCAGATTTTGCTGCACATTCATATGCGGAAAAAGCCATGCTTTTTGAAAAATCAGCGCAATACTGCGTTGATGCATCGGCACGTTAATCTTCTGCGCCGTATCGAACACATCACGCTGATTCAGCGATATATAACCTTGCTGCGGCTGCAGCAAACCAACCAAATTTTTCAGCAGCGTAGACTTGCCGCTGCCTGATGGCCCCATAATGCCAAGCAGCTGTTCTTGCATCTGCAGCCGAGCCTGCAATTGAAAATCTGCATATTGAAACTGAAAATCACACTGAAGCATGGCCGGCTCCGAGTTTTCGCTGATAGCGCTGTAAAATATAATAATTGGCAATCAATGCGCCAAAAGCCGCCAGCAGTGAAAGGATCACTAAACGCATTGCGGATTCTTCGCCATTGGGCTGCTGTATCAGCGAATAGATAGCAATTGGAATGGTTCGGGTTTCATCAGGAATATTACCCACAAAGGTAATGGTTGCGCCAAATTCGCCTAAACTTCGGCTAAATCCTAAAATGCTCCCGATTAAAATGCCCGGCAATGCCAGCGGCAGGCTAATTGATGCAAATACCCGTAACGGATGCGCGCCTAGTGAGCCTGCAACCTGCTCCAGCTGCTGATTAATCATTTGAAAAGACAAACGGATCGGCTGCACAATCAGCGGAAATGACACAATCATGGATGCTAAAACGGCGCCTTTCCAATTAAAAGCCAGTTGAATGCCCCATTCATTGAGCAGCTTGCCGATCCAGCCATTTGAACCAAACAGCACCAATAGCAGATAACCTAAAACCACCGGCGGCAGCACCATCGGCATTTGTAACAGCGCTTCGACTAAAAATTTCAAATGAAACTCATAGCGCGCCAGCACCCAAGCCAGCCCAATAGCAAATGGCAAGCAAAATACAGTGGCGCAAACGGCAACCTTAGCCGACAGAAACAAGGCGCTCCACTCTTCTGGGCTGAGCATGCTTTAGCCTTTCACACCAAAGCCATAATGCTTAAAAAGCATTTTGCTTTGCGCATGGTCTTTAAGATAACGGTAAAACTTCACGGCCTCAGGTTTAGCTGCGCCTTGATGTGTTAAAGCCAATGGATAAATGATCGGTTGATGAGTATGATTTGGAAAAATCCCGGCTATTTTAACTTTAGAACTGATCAGCGCATCGGTACGGTAAACAATCCCCACTTGGCACTCACCGCGTTCAACAAAAGCCAAAGCCGATCGTACATCATCTGTCCCGACAATCCTTCCATTCAAACTTGATAGCCAGCCCAACTTGGTTAGGCTTTGTTTGGCATATTTTCCAGCAGGTACAGACTCCATTTGCCCTGTACATAAGTGACCTTTGAATGCCTTGGCAAAATTAAACTGCGGCACGGCTTTAAATTGCATATTCACCGCTTTAGGCGTAATCAGCACCAAATCATTACTTAGCATGTTGAATACTTGCTTTGCAGGTATTTTCTGTTTTTGCATCAAATAATTCATCCAGTCCACATCTGCTGAAAAATACAAATCACTTGGCGCACCGGCTTCAATTTGTTTGGCTAAAGCAGATGACGCGCCAAATACCGGTACAATTTTGATGTCTGGATTCTGTGCCTGATATTGCTTTGCAATATCGCTGATAGCATTGCTTAAACTGGCTGCAGCATAAATTTTGACTGTTTCCGCCTGAGATGCGCCAGCAATGAAGCTCAGTCCTAGTGCTAAAATAAATTTGAATCGCATAGCAAACTCCTAATGCTGAATAAATACGCCTTGAAGAATTTTTCCTGCTTGCACAGACTGCCCTGCAGGAATCCGAACAATGCAATTGGCTTGCATTAAATTGCTCAACATATGCGACTGCTGTTTAGACAGGCTGGTTAGTTGAAGCTTGCCTTGCTTATCAAAGTGCGCCGACATTCTTAAAAACCGCTCACGTGCATCTGCTTTTAGGTCATGTGTCATGACTGCGCTGAACCAGTCCAGCGCAGGTGTTTGACCTTGTAGGGCTTTCAATAATCTATCTGTATAAATTTGCATGCCGACATAGACTGCAGCGGGGTTGCCCGGCAGTCCGAGTAAATAACAGGAACTGCTGTCAGGACGTCGATATTGTGCAAACAGCATCGGTTTGCTGGGTTTTTGTTTCACTTTCCAGAAAATTTGCTGAAAACCGATGTCCAAGGCTGCCGGCCGAACAAAATCATAATCACCGACAGATACGCCGCCAGTCGTTAAAATTAAATCAAAGCTGTCTTTTAAACGGTTGAATAAATCTAAAACCGCCTGTTTTTCATCTGCAATATGAATCACTTCAACTTGGACGTGCTGCGAATGAAACCATACTAAAATCAGCGGCGCATTGGCATCAAATATTTTACCTGCACGGTAATCTTCTATATTTTGCGCAACTTCATCACCTGTAATTACGACCGCAATTTTCGGATAGGCAAAAACTTCGCAGTGTGAAATACCAGCCATACTGAGCGCTGCAATTGATCCAACCGTCAGCTTTTGACCACGCGCTGCTAAACATTGTCCAAATGAAATTTCCTCACCTGCATCTCGAATATCTGCATGCGGGCTTAAGGCTGCAGTCAGTTCAATCTGCTGTCTATCCGCCTTTACAATTTCTTGCCGCGCTACAGTTGCCGTGCCTTCAGGTATCTGCGCGCCGGTAAATATGCGGACAGCTTGCCCTGCTTTTAAGCTTATTTCAGCCGTTTGCCCTGCGCGGATTTCTCCAATCAGCTTAAATTGCGCGCCGGGTTTAATTTCACCCGCTGCGCAAATGGCATAGCCATCCACTGCGCTTTGCGCAAATAAAGGCAGCTGAATTGGTGAATGCACATCTGCCGCCAAATAACGGCCTAAAGTGTGCTGAAGCGCCAAAGTTTCATGCGCTAAACTTTGCGTATGTGTCTGAATCAGCGTAAGCGCTTCGTCCACTGAAATCAGTCCAGCCTCGGCCCCGCAGCCTGCGTGCAATACGGCTTGGTTCATTGGTAGCCTCCTGCATGCGGAATATTCTTCTGCACATCAAATAGATGCACCAAGGCAGGTAAAATGGCAATCAATGATTCTTTTGCGCCTTGTCTGCTGCCCGGCAGTGTAATGACTAAACTGTCATCAATATAGCCGGCAACACCGCGGCTAAGGGCCGCATAAGGGGTGCGTTTCTGCCCAAAACTGCGGGATGCTTCCATCAGCCCTGGAATTTCCCGTTTTAACAGCGGCTGAATGGTTTCAACGGTTAAATCTTTCTGGCCTAGACCTGTACCGCCCACGGTCAAAATCAGCGGATACTGCGTCTTATGCTGTTCAATAAGAGCCAAAAGCTGTTTAGGACTGTCCGGTATCACTTGATAGCTGATGTTGCTGAAGTTTGCTTCTTCTAAAATTTCGAGGACATTTTGCCCTGCAGTATCTGATTTTTTACCGGCAGCAACCGTATCTGAAAGCACAATAATCGACGCCGATAAGCTTTCTTTCAATACACGGGTAAAATGTGATTTACCGCCTTTTTTCTTTTGCAGTTTCACCTGATCTAGGCATAAATCTTCAGGCTCACAGTGCGGTTTCAGCATGTCATACAGCGTTAAACCGGCAAGACTGACCGCAGTTAATGCTTCCATTTCCACACCCGTTGGGCCAATGGTTTCGACCACAGCACTGATTTCGACATGCGCCTCAAATAATTCATATTCGACATCTGCACGGTAGATCGGCAGCGGATGACACAGCGGAATGAGTTCATCCGTGCGTTTTGCGCCCAATATACCTGCAATCCGTGCGGTTTTCAGCGCATCGCCTTTTTCTGTATTGCCATTACGCAGCAGTTCAATGCAATGTGGCGGCGCATGCAGAATTCCAGTTGCAATGGCTGTACGGTAACTTTCAGCTTTCATGCCCACATTTTTCATTGCTTTGTCCTTATCTTATTCATTTGCGTCTGCAGTATTAAATTTGGAGTTTTATAGGTGCCATTGGTAAATATTGGCGTTCAAATGCATGGTCTGATGGCTGTTTTGATGTGCATGTTCACATGACTCGCCATGAATATGAGCATGCTGCGCTGCATGACTTGTCGCCTTGGGCACATGATCTTTACGAATACAGCAGCCCTCTACATATTGGCTGCTGCCGTCCATATAAAACTCTTCTTTCCAGACCGGAACTTCATGCTTAACCCGCTCAACCGCTTCTTCGCAGGCAGCAAAAGCCTCACGTCGGTGCGGCGCATAGGCCATGGCGATAATGGCGGTATCACCGACCTGCAGCGCGCCAATACGGTGTACAACCCGTACATATGACACGCCGTATTTGGCTTGAATTTCCTGTTCAATTTGCTGGATCATTTTTTCAGCCACAGGCGCATAAGCGGTATATTTCAAAGCTTTTACCGCTTTGCCTTCATGGTGATTACGCACCGCGCCTATAAATACACCTATACCGCCGCATTCAGGAAATGCCTTAATGCTGTCAAAATCGGCTTGGCTGAATACCGTGTCTTGTATGCGTGAAATATACTTGAGCTCCATATTCAGCCTCCCGCCACAGGTGACAACAGCACAACGGTGCTGTCCTGCATCAATGCGGTTTGCCTTGGCACAATGTCTTCTCCCATAGCGCAGGCGCAGCGTTCAAGCATGCTGAACGACTCCGGAAATTGATCTGTAACTTGCTGCAAAACCTCTGCAATCGACTGCTGTGCGAAGCAAGTCAGACTCAAATTCTCTGGCAGCAGGCGTTCAATAGCGCCAAAAGATTCTATTTTGATGGTGATATGAGTCATCTTTAACCTCCAATCATATGCATGCTGATTTTTCTAGATGGACTGGATTGAGCTGTTATGGCATGAAAGCCTTGCTCCTTCTGCCAAATATAACTGCCTAATTTTTGCTGCAAAGCCATTGCATCGAGCGGCATTAACTCTGTTGTTTTACTGCTTTTCAGCTGTTGAATTTCATGGCTGAGATTTAAACCTTTTCGGGCAAACAGGCAGTTAAAAAACTCGCCTTGCGCATTCAGTCTTAGACGGTCGCAGCTGCCGCAAAAAGAATTGCTGATGGTTGAAATAATACCTAGAGGCAAGCCGTTGATTAAGTAAGATCTGGCTGGTGACGCACCTTGACCGTGCACTGTTTGCACTTCAAAAACAGTATTGAGTTTATCCAGTATGTTTTGTTCGGTAACGACCGCAGCTTTAGACCAGTTTTGATCGCCATCCAGCGGCATAAACTCGATAAACCGTAGTTCGAAACCTTTTTGCAGCGCCCATTTTGCTAATGGAATGATTTGCTGTTCATTCAAGCCTTTGATTAACACGGAATTGATTTTGATTTCAAATCCCGCTTGCTGAGCTGCTTCAATTCCATCTAATACAGGCTGTAATTGTTTTTGTGTCAGCTGGAAAAATTGCGCTTCATCCAAACTGTCTAAGCTGATATTTATGCCATCTAAGCCGGCTTGTTTTAAGGCCTGTGCATATTGCTTCAGATAATGTCCATTGGTTGTCATGGAAATACGTTTAAGGCCTAGCTTTCTTAAGTGCTGCAGCTGTTCAATAAAATGTACAACGCCTTGACGCATGAGCGGTTCGCCGCCCGTGATCCGGATCTGATCAATCCCGCGCAGCACCATAAACTCACAAAAATTGTAAAGTGATTCAAAACTAAGAAGATTATGTTTTTTCATCCATTCAGGATGTTCAGGCATACAATAGACACATTTAAAATTACAGCGGTCTGTCACTGAAATGCGCAATTTGCGTTTTTCACGGCCAAACTGATCCTTAAAAATGGTCGCTGGCTGTAATTGTGTCATGCTGTTCATGTTTATCTTCCATGGTGCTGTCATTTGCCCTGTCTTAGCTCAGTACAAATTTTGCGCCCTCTTTTCTTGCAGTAAAAATTGCAATAAGTGTTCCAACTTTGCGCTTTTTTGAATATTTATTTCAGAGGATTTGGTTTGTTTTTTTGACACACAAAATCAATAACTTATAAATAACTAATAGCAATTAAAAATATAAATTGCCGTTAAGCCCATTATTTAAGGTATAAAAGCAGTCTGTTTTATCTCTAGATATCATGCTCAAAAGCTTCATATTGGCTGTAGATTTTCTCTCTGGGTTCAAAAACAGCACATTAGGCTCATTATTTGAAATGAAAGCTCCGCAAAAGGTACAGCTTTTAGAGAAAATTCAGCTGACGGTGCTGCTGCAGCTCATCTAGAGAGTTAATGCTGTGAAAAAAGAGTGCATTATTTTGAAAACGTGCAACTTGCATGTGCATTTTACTAAAACACCCCTTCAAACTGCGCTGTTTTTGATCAAGATGCACCTGCAGCATTGTGAGACTGCTTCGTTTCAGCAAACAAAATGGATACAGCGCTTTGCCATTAATTTCCACTACAGCTACTTCACACAAGGGATCCCGCTGCATGGCCTGATGCAATCTCGAAAGCACTTTCTTCGGGATATAGGTCACATCGCACGGGACAAACAAAACATAATCAGACTCAACATGTGACCACGCGCTTTTCATCCCCATCAATGGCCCTAAAAATCCGGCTTCATCATCTTGATAAAAGCGGATCGAGGGAATGAGCCGTTTATAAATCGAATGATCGCGATGGCTGTTGATCCAGACATTTTCAGCCCGTGATTTCAACTGCTGATGGATCTTAATCAGCTGAATTTCATTATCAAATTTTTGCAGCACTTTATTCATGCCGTTCATTCTGCGGGCCTGACCGCCCGACAAAATAACCAAGTCTGTTTCTGGATAGCCTATTGATTTGGTGATTTTCTTCATCATTCTGCGTACTCCGTCTGACAGGCTTTAATTAAGCCTCGAATTTCTGATAAGCACGAACCGCAATTGCCGCCAGCCTTTAAACATGCAGTAACTTGTTTTTCATGGGTAATATTCTTTTCTTTAATGGTTTCGATAATGGTATTTTTACCGACTTTAAAGCAGCTGCACACCAGCGGACCTGCACTGTTGGTCATGTTCATCGGCTGACCTGCAAGCAGCGCTTTGCGGTGCATTGCGCTTAGTCGTTCACGCTTAAACATGCCAGCAATCCAATCACGGTCTGGCAGCATAGAGCGTTGCGCAATATATAGACTGGCAATTAAATGCCCATCTTGCAGCACCACGGTATGACTCAAATCAGCAGTTTGATCTTCCAAATTCAGCCATTCAAAGCTTTCATCGGTAAATGGCAGTAATGTTTTCAGCTGCTGAACCGTGTTTCTAAATTTTTTACGATCGGCCAACTCAAAACGTGTCGCTTTCGCTGTTTTAATTTTGGTCCACCACACCGTGTTTTGAATGGTGTTTTGCACCATTTGCTCAAAGCCGTCACGTACATACAGTACACCTTGCCACTGTGTATAAAACGGCTGTACAAATACCGGCGTATGTTTAAATTCAGGCTCACCAGATAGTGAATCGACCACAGGATTCACCACTTTGCCTATACGCGCATCCGATGCGACTTGGTCATTCCAATGAATTGGCGCAAAGATTTGACCGCGTCGAATTTTACTGCTGACCTGTGCACGTAAAATACATAAGCCCCAGTTAGATTTCACCTCAACCAGTTCACCATCTTTAACACCAAACTTCAGTGCATCTTGCGGGTGTATTTCACAAAATGGTTCGGCGATATGTGTACTCAAGTTTGCAGATAAACCCGTACGGCTCATGGTGTGCCATTGATCACGGATACGGCCAGTATTTAAAACCAGCGGATATTCGCCGCAAATCTTGTTCAAAGGGTCAATAGCGGTTGTTGCGACAAACTTAGCTTTGGCATCGGCATGGCTGAATTGGCCCGCTGCAAACAAACGGCTGACTGCATCAGCACTCTGATCTAACTGCCAAACTGGCCATTGCACGGGCTTTAATTCAGCATAATCTTGTGCAGATAACTTACTTAAACCCTGCAAGTTAAAGTAGCGAAAAGACTCAGTTGTATCACGTTGATCTAAAGGCGCATTTTGATAAGCAGATAATTTTGCATGTTCAATAAAAATGTCATAGCTGCTGCTGTAGTCAAAACCGCTATAACCCATCTTTTTCGCAACTTGTGCAATAGACCACCAATCTGCTTTGGCTTCACCCGGCGCATCTAAAAATGCAGTTTGACGTGAAATACGGCGTTCAGAATTGGTAACGGTTCCGTCTTTTTCACCCCAGCCCAATGCAGGTAAAAGCACATCTGCATATATTGCTGTGTCTGTGTCTTTGCAAATATCCGACACCACTACAAACTCGCATTGCTCTAAGGCACGTTTGACTTGATCTGCATCTGGCAAGCTAACTACAGGATTAGTAGCCATAATCCAGATGACTTTTATTTTGCCGCTTTCAACCGCCTGAAACAGATCAACCGCTTTTAATCCCGCTTTATTGGCAATAAATGGACTTTGCCAAAACGCTTGTACTAATGCCTGATGCGCTGTGTTATCGACATCTAAGTGCGCAGCCAGCATATTGGCTAAGCCGCCAACCTCGCGGCCACCCATTGCATTGGGCTGACCTGTCATAGAAAAAGGCGCTGCACCTAATTTTCCGATTTTGCCAGTCAGCAAATGGCAGTTAATAATACTGTTGGCTTTGTCTACACCGCGCGAAGACTGATTAACCCCCATCGAAAATAGCGACATAACTTTGTCAGTTTGCGCAAATTTTTCAAAAAATAGCTGTAATTTTTCTAAAGAAATACCTGTACGCTCAGCAACTGCTGTCATAGAAGCTTCTGTTTTACTTTGCTCCAGCGCTTGCGCCAAACCTTGAGTATGTTTGGTGATAAAATCTACATCACTATGATTATTTTGTACTAAATACTGCAGCAAACCGTTGAACAGTGCGACATCTTGCCCCGGTAAAATTGGCAAATGCAAATCTGCAGCCTCACAGGTACTGGTAAAGCGCGGATCAATGACCACCACGAACAAATCACGTTCTTCTTTGGCTTTCATAATGCGCTGATACAGCACGGGATGGCACCATGCTGTATTGGATCCGACCAGCACCACCATCTCTGTATGCTCAAAGTCTTCATAGCTTGCTGGTACAAGGTCTTCACCAAATGCACGCTTATGTGCCGCCACAGCCGATGACATGCAAAGCCGTGAATTGGTGTCAATATTTGCAGTACCTAAATAGCCTTTGACAAATTTGTTAACGGCATAGTAATCCTCCGTCAGCAGTTGGCCCGACACATAAAAAGCGATGCTTTCACGTCCGTAAAGATCTATACATTGCTGAAATTTTTCGGCAATCAGTGCTGTTGCTGTGTTCCAATCTGTAGCCTGACGAGTATGAAATGGTGATGTTTGACGCCCAAGCATCGGCTGTAAAACACGTGTTTCTAATCCAATCGTATCGGCTAAGTTACTGCCTTTAATGCACAGCTTGCCATAGTTTGATGGATGGTTCGCATCGCCAGTCACGCTTACTTTTTGCCCTAAAGCTGTCTGTTCAACTGTTGCGCTCACGCCGCAGCCGACACCGCAATATGGACAAGTGGTTTGCGTTGTTTTAATTTTATTTTCTGTGGAGCTATGCAGTTCCACTATCGGGATGCTATTCACTTCTGCTGGCTCCTTTTCCAATTCTAACGAGGTATTGCAATAATTTTTAATATTAGACTACTTGCATAAGTAGATTTTTAATCAACACTTAATTCATATAGGAAGTTCCCTCTCCTTTTAAAGGATGAGGAACATAGTTCCGCAAGTGGGAGAGGATTTATATGAAAAGCCCCCTCATCCTAACCTTCTCCCAGTGGGAGAAGGGACTTTCAAAATTAAAGACGCATCACCCTGCTTTCTTTAATGCAAAATCCTTACCAAACAGCAATTTGTTTCGGATACTTGAAATTGGAGTTTGATCTGAAATCAATTCTGCATACCATGCCCCGTCTTCAGTATCGCCAAACAGCACAGCACCAATCACTCTATCTTTTTGAATAATAATGCGTTTATAGATTTGGCGTTTTTCATCATTCAAAATAATGTCTTCAAAATCATCCAACGGTTCAAAGTTGCCTGCAGAAAAAACATCACAGCCGCTGACTTTTAACTGCGTCGGAACCGTAGGCGCTTTGAAGGTTAAGCTGCCATGTTCGGCCAAATGCGATGCACAAATGAATGCCTGTCCCCAAAGCGGTTCAACTAAACCGAAAGTTTGGCTTCGGTGTTCAATACATTCACCCACCGCATAAATACTCGGATCAAAAGTTTGCATGGTGTCATTCACCATGACACCGCGGCCGCAGCGCAGTCCTGCACTTTGCGCAAGCTCAATATTCGGACGAATACCCACCGCAAAAACCACAAGATCTGCATCTAAAACAGTACCGTCTTGCAAACGCAGCTGCTTCACATGGCCATCTTCACCCATCAACTCTTGGGTATTTGCTGCGGTCATGATTTTTATACCTTTTTGTTCAATCGCATGATTGAGCATTAAGCTGGCTTTTTCATCTAACTGACGGTCCATAATACGATCCATCAAATGCAGTACTGTGACATTCATGCTACGCTGTTTCAGGCCATACGCAGCCTCTAGGCCAAGTAAACCGCCGCCAATCACCACTGCATTTTGCTTAGATTTACAGTAATCCAGCATGCGGTTTACATCATAAATATCACGGAAGCTGAGAACACCTTTTAAGTCAGTTCCCGGTATAGGCGGAATAAATGGCTTAGAACCTGTCGCTAAAATCAGACGGTCATAATCGATGACCAAGCCTTTTTCTGTGTATACCTGCTTGCGCGGACGGTCTATGCGTACCGCCGCATCACCTGCTACAAAACGGATATTTTTGTCTTTATACCAAGCATGTGAATGCAGCATGATATCTTCAATGGTTTTATCACCTGAAAGCACAGGTGAAAGCATAATTCGGTTGTAATTACCCCAAGGTTCTTCACCAATGACCGTAATTTCATAACGCTCTGGCGCCATATCCAGCAGATCTTCTAAGCAACGCATACCTGCTAAGCCATTGCCGACCAAAACAAGTTTCATCAACTCAGACGATGGCGCGTTATTGGTAATATAGGTTTTTTGAGCAGTTGGACTAATCAGCACACGGCCATTTTCAATTTTGCTTGGAAAAACCAAGAGTTTTTGGTCTTTATCTTCTAAGCAGCGTCCAGTAGCAAGGCTGAAATGCTGTTTATAAATGGGTGATGCAACAACACGTTCACCCTGCAAGTCACCAATAATACCGCGGGACATAACATAGGCTTGGCTAAATGGGTCTTGATTGCTCAGTGCATAAACCCGCTTTTCTTCACCGACACGGAATATCGCAATTTGCTGATTTTCAATCAGTGCGCCCACACCTGTATTTGGCGTAATATCATCTAATGCACAAATATCAAACCAGTCTAAATCATTCATTTCTTTTAAAACTGTCATCTTTAAGTTCCTCTTATCATTCTTTAGCTTTATTAGATCTCTTACAGAAGTTCTTTTTATCCATAAATTCATTTAGATCTAAATTCCCTCTCCTTTTAGGAGAGGGTTAGGGAGAGGTATTTGTTAAAACTCTTCATCCTAGCCTTCTACCTGAGCCATATAAGGTCTAAGTAAAGGAATTTATACTTTGAAAAATAATGGAAAATTTTAATTTTAACTTTCGTAAGATCTCTATTGCTGTGATTAAGCTTCAACCACTGGAATGCGTGACGAATCGCGTTCAGCTTCTGTTTTGGGTCTGATTTGACCGCGAACGGATGCAAACTGAATATGCGGATCATTTTGCTGTTCTGCTTTTGCATTCACGAAAGTCACAAAGCGTTTACGTACTTCAGGATCTTCTACAGCAGTACGCCATTCATCTTGATATGTACCCACAACATGGCTCATACGGCGTTCAAGTTCACCCGCTACGCCAAGCGAATCATTTACAACGACATCTTTCAGGTAATCTAAACCGCCTTCCATGTTGTCGCGCCATACAGAAGTACGCTGCAAACGGTCTGCTGTTTGAATGTAGAACATAAAGAAACGGTCAATGTATTTGATCAATGTTTGCGTATCTAAGTCTGATGCCAAAAGCTCTGCGTGACGTGGCTTCATACCGCCATTGCCGCATACATAAAGGTTCCAGCCCTTTTCTGTCGCAATCACGCCCACATCTTTACTTTGCGCCTCAGCACATTCACGGGTACAGCCCGACACAGCCATTTTCAGTTTGTGCGGTGAGCGAAGGCCTTTGTAGCGGTTCTCTAAATAAATCGCCAAGCCGACTGAATCGTCCACGCCATAACGGCACCAAGTACTGCCGACACAAGATTTCACCGTACGCAGTGATTTGCCGTAGGCATGGCCAGACTCAAAACCAGCAGCAATCAATTTTTCCCAGATTTCAGGCAGTTGATGCACTTGTGCACCAAACATATCAACACGCTGACCGCCTGTAAGTTTGGTATATAGACCATATTCTTTGGCAATTTGACCCACGGCAATTAATCCGTCCGGAGTAACTTCACCGCCAGCCATACGAGGTACTACTGAATATGAACCGTCTTTTTGAATATTGCCGAGGTAGTAGTCATTACTGTCTTGCAAGCCCGCATGGCTTGGTTTAAGTACAAAGTCATTCCAGCATGACGCTAGGATATTGGCTGCCGTCGGTTTACAGATATCACAGCCTAAACCATGGCCATGCTGTTGAATCAGGTCATCAAAGGTTTTGATTTCGTTCACACGTACCAAGTGATAGAGCTCTTGGCGTGAATAAGCAAAGTGTTCACATAAATGGTTATTTACAGTTACACCTTGACGCTGAAGCTCCGATTTAAGTACTTGAGTGACTAATGGCGCACAGCCGCCGCAAGCTGTTGCAGCTTTAGTACATTTTTTCAATGCGCCTAAAGAAGTCGATCCGTCAGCAATGGCTGAACAAATATCTGCTTTAGAGACGTTGTTACATGAACAAATCGTTGCGCTGTCTGGCAGCAGATCGACACCGCTTCCGCCCGATTTACCTGCAGATTGTGCATAGCCAGGCATGATTAGGCTTTCTGGGCTTTCTGGAACTTCTAAGCCATTCAGCATCATTTGCAGCAGGTCATTGTATTCTTTAGCACAGCCCACCAATACTGCACCTAGCAGCTTAGTTTTCTCTGCATTCACGACAATTTTTTTATAAACCTGAGCTGCTTCATCTGCATAGAAATAGCTTAAAGAATTTGGTGTCATTGCATGCGCATCGCCTACAGATGCAACATCAACTCCCATCAGTTTCAGCTTGGTGCTCATATCTGCACCAGCGAAAAGCGTGCAGTTTTGTTCCATCACATGCTTTGCTGCAATACGTGCCATCTCATAGCCCGGCGCAACTAGGCCATAAATTTTATTTTGCCAAAGCGCACATTCACCAATGGCATAAATGTCAGGGTTTGAAGTTTGGCAATAATCGTTAATTACAATACCGCCACGCTCACCAATGGCTAAACCACTTTGGCGCGCTAATTCATCGCGTGGGCGGATACCTGCAGAGAATAAGATGATGTCGGTTTCCAGTTCAGAACCATCACCAAACTTCATTACATGCTTCGCATTTGCACCGTCTTCGATGCAAGATGTCGCTTTTTGCGTATGGACTTTAACACCTAGATTTTCAATTTTAGAGCGTAAAACTTTACCGCCTAGATCATCAATCTGAACTGCCATTAAGCGTGGTGCAAATTCAACAACATGGGTTTCTAAGTTTAAATCACGCAGCGCTTTTGCTGCTTCTAAACCCAATAAACCGCCGCCGATCACCACACCTGTTTTAGCATTGAAGCTTGCGGTACGGATGGCATCCAAGTCTTCAATGGTACGGTACACAAAGCAGTTTTCACGCTCATTGCCTGGAATTGGCGGTACAAAAGCGTATGAACCTGTAGCCAGTACTAATTTGTCATAAGAAAGAATATCACCGTGATTGGTCGTGACCGTTTTATTACGCTGATCAATTTCAACCGCTTTGGTGCTCAGGCGTAAATCTATACCGTATGCATCAGCAAAGTCGCTGCGGCACAGGGTTAAGTCTTTCGCTGACTTGCCGCTGAAGTATTCAGTTAAATGCACACGGTCATAAGCAAGACGCGGCTCTTCAGCTAAAATGGTTAATTCAACATCATCACCTGCGTGTTCCAGTACAGATTCGATAAACTTGTGGCCAACCATGCCATGCCCAATCATGATGATTTTCATATTCTTTCTCCGCAATATTTTCTTTGGCACAGCCTAAGCCTCTATACGCTTAGGCTGCTATTTGTATTAGTTTTGAACTTCAGCTAGATTTCTTTCATTCACAGCTTGTTCAAATAAGCGCTGTTCTTTTTCTTTATGCTCTACAGAGAAGCGGATCATCAGCACACAGCTTGCAGCAATCACCACCAAACCGCCAAGCACCATCAGCGTGGTTTGAATATCCAACATGCCTTTAAGCAAGAATCCTGCAGCTACCGCACCAACGTTACCGCCTGCGCCGATAATGCCTGCCACGCCGCCTAAAGCATCACGGTCAATGAATGGCACCAAGGCATAGGTTGCGCCGCACGCCATATGGGTGAAGAGCGCAAAGACTGTCATGGCAAGAATGGCGAAGATTGGCGTGCTCATTTGCGAGAACAGTATTAAAAACAGTCCTTCGAGCAGAATCATCGCAAACAGAACTTTGGTACGGCCATCCAAGCCTTTGGTAGTCGCGACTTTGTCTGAAACAATGCCGCCGAGCGCGCGGGCAAACAGTGCCAATAGACCGAAGATCCCTGCTGCCATACCCGCTTCTTTTAATCCAAATTGGAAGTTGTCGACGTAATACAGCGCAATAATGTTGTGAATAAAGATTTCTATACCAAAGCAAGCTGCATAAGCGCCAAATAAAATCCATACGCGATAGTTACGTGCAGCGTGCATGAGAATGGCTACACCGCCTTTTTTATCTGAACCGACTGCAACGCCTTGTTCACGCAGTTCTTTAAAGTTGCCTTGCGGGCAGTCTTGGGTAAATTTCCAATACAGCGCGCCTACGATCAACATCATCACACCAGGAACGATTAACGCTATGCGCCAGCCCATCGCTTGCTCTACACCAAACATAACGAGTGCGCCAAGCAATAAAGGCATGAGGGCTTGAGTTGCACCGCCGCCGGCATTACCCCAGCCTGCTGTTGCCGCATTGGCTGTCCCCACCACATTAGGCGCAAACATAATGCTAGTGTGGTATTGCGTGATGACAAAACTTGCGCCGATCGCACCGATCAACAAGCGGAAGAAAAGAAAAGATTCATAGCTATTCGCAGATGCAACACCAAAGACTGGGATGCTGCCGACAATTAATAATGCTGTGTAGGTCTTACGCGGGCCATATTTATCACATAAAGGGCCGACAATCAGGCGGACTAAAATCGTGATTGCAACCGCGGCAATATTAATATTGGCAATTTGATCTTTAGTCAGGTGAAATTCGCCTGCAATCACTGGCATCAACGGCGCACAGGCAAACCATGCAAAGAAGCAAACAAAGAATGCGAGCCAACTCATGTGGAAGGCCCGCATTGCTGCTGAAGAAAAATTAAATAGACTTATTTTTGTGGCTTTTTTGGCATTTAAATTTGAAGACATAACCTTCTCCTGACTGAACTGAACGCATGAATTACTCGGTTATGTCGCTAACACATAACAGAGTCGATCAGAACGGACGTCGTTGGCCGTCTAACAAATTTTTAGAGTCTTCATTGACTCAACAAGTATTAAGCACGAGCCATGCCAAGTTTTTATTTTCGACTTCAATTCATCTTTACATTGCGGCTTTGAACGCCGACTTGTCAGAAATTAAGCGAATTAAGGTAAATAGATAGTCAATGTGCCTATAGAGATGCAGCTAAATGTTCAAGCGTGGTTCAGCCCTGCACAAGATCAGTGCACGGAAATGGTTCAATTTGAAAATGCGAATATAACTTTGCTCAAACTTAGAAGCAGATTTATATTTTGTATTGCCTTTAGATTTGGCATTTAATTTGCTTAGCAAGCTCAATACGTATCTGTTTGGCTCTGTCTGAGTGTTTGCATGCCAAAACTAAAAATAGCCCTGATTGATGATGATCAAGAACGTGCTGAATTTATTCAAGCCTCATTAATTCAGCATGACTTTGATGTGGTCGCCAGTTTTATAATTGATCATTTAAATATGTCATATCTGCAAAATATTCAGGCAGATGTGATTTTATTGGATATGGATCACCCGCATCGCGATGTCATTGAAAGCTGTGTCAGTCAATTTGACTTACCGACTGTTCTGTTCACTAAAAATTCGAGTCGAGAAATTATCCGAAGCGCGATTGATGCAGGTGTCACGGCTTATATTGTCGATGGTATTGACCCTGCACGTTTGAATAGCATTTTAGAAATTTCAATTGAACAATATAAAAAGCATAAAAAACTGCTGAATGATTTGGCTGAAACCAAGTGCAAATTGGCCGATCGAAAAGATATTGAAAAAGCCAAAGTGCTTTTAATACAAATGCATGGATTAACCGAAGATCAAGCATTTAATTTGCTGAGAAAAAATGCCATGAGTCACCGTATGACAATGGGTGAAATGGCGCGTCGGCTGCTTGATGCGCAAGCGTTGTTACAGTCTCAATTTAAGGAATAAACCATGCAAAAGCTTGAAAAAACAGATATTCAATTGGGGTATATTCCTTTACTCGACTGTGTTGCTTTGCTCTGGGCAGAACATCAAGGATATTTTGCTGAACAAGGGTTAAATATCACACTGACTCAAGAACCGTCTTGGGCAAGTTTACGCGACCGTCTAGCTTTTGGTTTTTTAGATGCTGCCCATTGCTTATCGGCCATGCTGCCTGCGTCTGTGACGGGTAAAGACCATCTCGGCATTCCCTTACAAACCTCTCTTACACTCAGTACTAATTGTGCTTATATTAGTTTGAGTCAAAAGCTGTGCTATGAATTAAATATCAATGCTTTGGATCTTCCAAAAAATTCAGCAGAGAAAATCGTATCTGCGGTAAAACAGAATCAAACGATTCAGTTGGCGCATGTTTTTCAGCATTCGATTCATCATTATATTCTAAGAGAATGGCTGGCACTTGCAGACACAGAAATTGCTCAAACGCAAACGTTTTCAACTTTACCACCGCCTTATATGGTCGAAGCAATATCAACGCAACGAATTGATGTATTCTGTGTCGGAGAGCCGTGGAATACGCAAGCTGAAATACAAGGCTATAGTCGTATTATCGTCAATAGCCAAGATATTATTGATCATATTCCAGATAAAGTTTTAGCTTTTACCCATGATTGGGCAGAAAAACATCCCAATACCTTAAACGCAATCCATCTTGCCATCCAAAAAGCCCAAAACGATCTGCTTCAACAAACGCATTTTTCTGAAATATTTTCTTTGTTAAAGCAATATCACATCATCCGTTTTGATTGTTCTGAGCAGATTCACGTCGAGGCTTTTCATCGAATCAAAAGAATCATTCAAAATTTTGGCAAGAGCAAAGCGCCACAAACGTCAGATTTTGAATGGATGATTCAAAAAATGCAGCAATATGATCAATTGAATATTGAAGATGAAAAGGTTTTTGAAATAGCTCAGTCTTGTATTTATCAGGATGCTTTGGGCTGAAGTGATTGATATTCCATAAGACCCTATCATCTGAATAGTGGATCTTGAGTTACATCGACCATGAAACCTTGACTTAGTTATGCATCTGCATCGATGGCGCGCAGATCGATATTTTCTTCAACAAAGACTTCACGAATGCAATCCAGTATCTTTGGAATGTAATTACTATGATCCATATTGCGCACCGACAAAGAGATTGGACTATAGGCTTCCAAATCTAAGATTGGGATATACATCAAATTTTTCATGCCAATATCACTGGCACTTTCAGGGATCAGAGAAATGCCCTCTCCCGACGCCACCAAGCCCAAAGCCATATGAATTTCACGCACTTCGGTTAAATGTTTAGGTACAAGTCCTAATTCGGTAAAAATGGATTGGATGAGGGTGGAAAAATTCGGTTTAGGTGTCGTAGGGTAGGCAAAAATTGGTTCATTTAAAATTTGAGAAAGATAAATGCCTTTGTCTTTAAATTCAGCCAAATGATGATTTTTATGTATAGCTAAACGTAGCGCTTCTTTTCTTAATAAAATACGTTTAATAGACGGATCGGTTAATCGCAGTCGTCCAAAACCAATATCAATTCGACCGGTTTTTAAGGCTTCAATCTGATCGCGTGTACCACATTCTATGAGTTCAACATGAATATCTGGGTTACGTTGTCGAAATAAATAAATAATTTGTGGCAATAATGCGTATAAAAGCGAACTGACATAACCAATGCGGACAGTTTTATCGACGGCATTAATTCGCTGTGCCATGGTTGTGGCCTGGGCGGTATGCGTCAATATCTGTACAGCATGCTCATAAAAGAACATACCTGCTTCTGTGGTTTTCACGGGTCTAGAACCACGCTCAAACAAGGTAATCCCCAGTTCTTCTTCAAGTTTTTGAATTTGGCGGCTCAAAGGTGGCTGAGCAATACATAATTTTTCTGCTGCCTTGGTAATACTTTGCTCTTCAACCACGGTGACAAAGTAACGTAAGTGCCTTAATTCCATTTATATACCTTTTAAGTATCTAAAAATACCAAAATCGCTCTAGTTAAAGATATTACATTAAATTAGGGTATATAAATAGTTGGATAGATAAGAAATATGCAAGATGTATAAGTCGATTGAAACCCTGCTCGTGGAAATCCCAACAATCCGTCCGCACAAGATGGCTGTTGCAACCATGCAAACGCAAACCCTTGTTTTGATTAAAATCACTACCGAAGATGGTTATATCGGTTGGGGTGAAGCGACGACGATTGGTGGTCTAGGCTATGGTGAAGAAAGCCCTGAAAGCATTCGAATCAATATTGAAACTTATTTTAGTCCTTTACTGAAAACTCTCACTGGTTTGAATGTTGCTCAAACCATGCAAGCCATTAAACGTAATATTAACGGCAATCGCTTTGCTAAATGTGCCATTCAAACGGCGCTACTCGATATTTTGGCGCAGCGTTTAAATCTGCCTTTGAGTGAATTATTGGGCGGTCGTTTACGTGACAGCTTACCTGTTCTTTGGGTACTTGCATCTGGCAATACGGAGAAAGACATTGCCGAAGCACAAAAGATGATTGCGACAAAACGACACAATATTTTCAAACTTAAAATCGGTTCACGCCCCGTTGAAGCCGACGTTGAGCATGTTTTAGCCATAAAAAAAGCGTTAGGTTCAGACATTTCTATACGTGTAGATGTCAACCGTGCATGGTCTGAATTAGATGCCATTAAAGGCATTCAATTGTTACAAGATGGTGGTGTTGATCTGATTGAGCAGCCTTGTGCAATCGATAACATTGACGCGATGCGCCGTTTAACTCGTCGTTTTGATATTGCGATTATGGCAGATGAATCACTGATGGGGCCTCAAACGGCATATCAACTTGCGCGGCACAATTCTGCCTCTGTTTTTGCAGTCAAAGTTGCACAGTCTGGCGGTTTAATCGAAGGCTGTGAGGTTTCTAAAATCGCCAAACTTGCGGGTATCGATTTATATGGTGGAACCATGCTTGAAGGCCCTGTGGGCACTATTGCATCGGCACATGCATTTTCTACATTTGACAATTTAGCTTATGGCACAGAGCTTTTTGGTCCATTGCTGCTAACTGAAGAAATTTTAAAAACCCCACTTCAATATCAAGATTTCGAACTCAAGATTCCGACCACAGCGGGTTTAGGGATTGAAATTGATGAAAACAAAATTGATGACTTACGTCGCAAATAACATTTAGCTAGGAGTGAGAAATGCTTTTTCAAGTACGCATGGATGTCAATATTCCATTAGATATGCCAGTCGAAAAAGCCAATGAAATTAAAGCTGTAGAAAAGGCATATTCACAAGATCTACAACGTCAAGGTAAATGGCGCCATATCTGGCGCATTACTGGTCAATATTCAAATATCAGTATTTTTGATGTTGAAAGCAATGAAGAGTTACACAACATTTTACAAGGATTACCCCTTTACCCGTATATGAATATTGAAGTTATGGCTTTAAATCGTCATCCCTCTTCTGTTCGTAGTGATGATAGCTGATGCGTTTGGATTCCAATTGTGTAGCACATGATTGGAGTCCATTGATATGCATTTTTAAGTTTGTAAACATTTGAAATAAAAGATTATCTGCCTTACATGACTGAAGTCGTTAGTCAGGTAAATAGTTTTATCGTTCTTGATGAAGGATCGTAGCATGATTGATAAAAGTACCGCTTCCTTAACAGAAGCACTTTCTCAAATTAAGGATGGATCTACCATTATGATTGGCGGCTTCGGTACGGCTGGTCAGCCTGCTGAACTGATTGATGGACTGATTGAACTTGGCATCAAAGATCTCATCATCGTCAACAACAATGCAGGTAATGGTGACTATGGATTGGCTAAATTACTCAAAGCCGGTGCTGTTCGTAAGATGATTTGTTCTTTCCCTCGCCAATCCGACTCTTGGGTGTTCGATGAGCTATACCGTGCAGGAAAAATAGAACTTGAGCTTGTACCACAAGGTAATTTGGCTTGCCGTATTCAGGCTGCAGGTATGGGGTTGGGTCCAATTTATACACCAACAGGTTTTGGTACGTTGTTGGCAGAAGGCAAACCTACACTCAATTATGAAGGCAAAGATTTTGTTCTCGAAAATCCAATTAAGGCCGATTTTGCTTTAATCAAAGCACATCAGGGCGACCGCTGGGGCAACTTGGTTTACAACAAATCAGCGCGTAATTTTGGCCCCATTATGGCCATGGCGGCAGATGTGACGATTGCTCAAGTCTCAGAAGTGGTTGAACTTGGTGCATTGGACCCAGAGCACATTATTACCCCTGGCATTTTTGTACAACATGTTGTGGCTGTTCAACCTGCACAGCTTGAGCAATCTGCATAAATCACGTGAGGAAAGAACCATGAGCTATACCAAATTAACCCGTGATCAAATTGCAGAACGTGTTGCACAAGATATTCCAGATGGCGCTTATGTCAATTTAGGCATTGGCTTGCCCACTAAAATTTCAAATTATTTACCAACAGACAAAGATGTTTTTCTACATTCAGAAAATGGCCTTTTGGCTTTTGGTCCTCCTCCGGCTAAAGGCGAAGAAGACCCTGAATTAATTAATGCAGGAAAAGAGTTTGTCACTATGCAAACGGGCGGCTGCTTTTTTCACCATGGTGACTCTTTTGCCATGATGCGTGGCGGGCATTTAGATATTGCAGTATTAGGCGCTTTTCAGGTTGCCCAAAATGGTGATTTAGCAAATTGGCATACTGGTGCGCCAGATGCAATTCCTGCTGTAGGTGGTGCAATGGATTTGGCTGTTGGGGCGAAAAAAGTCTTTATTACTACAGACCATGTGACTAAAAAAGGTGAACCGAAAATTGTCGCTGAATTGTCATACCCTGCGACAGGCCTGCAATGTGTCGATCGTATTTACACAGATCTGTGCGTCATTGATGTGACGGTTGAAGGCATGAAAGTGATTGAAAAAGTTGAGGGCTTGAGCTTTGACGAATTACAGTCAATGACCGGTGCAAAGCTGATAGATACGACAGCATAAAGCAAAAAGTCCCTCCTTGATTAAAGGAGGGATTTTGGGAGGATTAATTTAAAAAATTAACTTCCTGTAAATCCCTCCCAACCTCCCGTTAAAAGGGAGGAGCTGAGTTTTTAGGATTTATAAAATGAAAAATGCCTATATTATTGATGCAATCCGTACCCCTTTCGGTCGCTATGCGGGCGGTTTAGCAGCAATGCGTACCGACGACCTAGGTGCCTTACCTATCAAGGCACTGATGCAGCGAAATCCAAGTATTGCTTGGGAGTCTGTTGATGACGTGATTTACGGCTGTGCGAACCAAGCCGGTGAAGATAACCGTAATGTTGCACGAATGTCGTCGCTACTCGCAGGTGTACCTTTTCAAGTTCCTGCTACAACTGTGAACCGACTTTGTGGTTCATCACTTGATGCAATTGCGATGGCAGCCCGTGCAATCAAGGCAAATGAAGCAGACTTAATTATTGCCGGCGGTGTTGAGAGTATGTCCCGTGCACCCTTTGTTATGGGTAAATCGGAAAGTGCTTATGGACGCAGCCAAAAGATTGAAGACACCACCATGGGCTGGCGTTTTATCAATCCAATACTCAAACAAATGTATGGCGTGGAAACCATGCCTCAAACCGCTGAAAATGTGGCAGAACAATTCAATATTAACCGTGCTGATCAAGATGCTTTTGCCTTAGAAAGTCAGCGCCGTACAGCTGCTGCACAAGCCAATGGTTTTTTTGAGAAAGAAATCACCCCTGTCGTCATTCCACAGCGTAAAGGCGACCCACTGATAGTCGATACAGATGAGCATCCACGCGCATCGACGACAGCAGAAGGCTTAGCAAAACTCAAACCTGTGGTGAAAGCAGATGGTACGGTAACTGCGGGCAATGCTTCAGGAATCAATGATGGTGCAGCTGCACTACTGATTGCTTCAGATGATGCTGTTAACAAATTTAAGTTAAAGCCACGGGCCAAAATTATTGCGGCAACGGTGGTGGGTGTTGAACCCAAAATCATGGGCTTTGGTCCTGCGCCGGCCATCAAAAAGCTATTAGCTCAAACAGGTCTAAGCCTTGAACAAATGGATGTAATCGAGCTGAATGAAGCTTTTGCGGCTCAAGCCTTAGCGGTTACCCGTGAACTAGGTTTGGAAGATGGCGCTAAACATGTCAATCCAAACGGTGGCGCTATTGCTTTGGGGCATCCTTTAGGTGCATCTGGAGCCCGTTTAGTTATGACTGCGTTAAATCAGCTTGAGGAAATTTCAGGTCAATATGCCCTCTGTTCGATGTGCATTGGTGTCGGTCAAGGCATCGCTTTGATTATTGAACGTGTTTAATCCTCAATAAAAGTCCTCCTTCTGATAGGGGGATTTAGGAGATTTATAAAATTAAGGATTCAAAATATGCCTACATTTATATCCAACGATGCAACGATTAATTACGCAACTTTTGGTGATACCAACAAACCTGCGATTGTCTTTTCTAATTCTTTAGGCACAAAGTTCAGCATGTGGCAGCCTCAGATAGAGTCGATGCAGCAGGATTATTTTGTCATTTGTTATGATACACGTGGTCATGGTGCATCTTCTGCCTCTCAAGGGCCTTATAGCCTTGATCAATTGGGTACAGATGTCATCCATTTATTGGATCATTTAAATATTCAACAGGCCACATTTTGTGGAATATCGATGGGTGGTTTAACAGGTCAATGGCTTGCAATACATCATCCTGAACGCTTTAACCATGTCATTATATGCAATACCGCTGCAAAAATTGGGCAAGAATCAGCTTGGAATGAACGTGCGCAGTTAGTCCGTCAACAAGGTCTGAAACCAATTGCAGAAACGGCAGCATCACGATGGTTTACAGAACCCTTTATCCAAAGTAACACTGCAACTGTACAATCTTTGAGTAACGACCTCGGAGCTGGCAGCCCAGAAGGTTATGCAAGTTGTTGTGAAGCTTTGGCTAAAGCGGATTTACGCAATGAAATCTCGTCTATTCACATCCCGGTATTGATTATTGCAGGTCAACAAGACCCCGTAACCACAGTTGCAGATGGTCAATTTATGCAAGAACACATTGCAAATAGCCAATTATTTGAAATTAATGCATCGCATATTTCAAACATTGAACAGCCGGATGCATTTAATCAGGCTTTGCAGAATTTTATACAGCAATAATAAGCAGCTGAACAAATTCAATGTAATGTGATTAAAATAGAGCCTTGCCATTGTGCAGGGCTTTATTTCGTTTGAAGACTTATACTCTCGCCAATGGAGGTGGTATCGAGATCTTTCTGTGCAATTAGTAGACTTGAAAAATAGGCATATAAATGCTTATTGCCTGCAGCATTGCGGAAATTGGTTTGTGGATTCCAGAATTTTAAAGTTATAGCTTAAAGAAAAAATATCAAGGCGCAAAAGTATGGACATCTCTTTCATACGAAAAAATAAAGACCGTATTGCAGGCCCAAACTTTAATGAATAATTATACTTTATCTAGAAAATTAACATTAAAAGCACTCCGTAAATGAATATTGATATTGAAAAAGACCGAAGTATTGGAGTCCTTCGGTCTAAACTTTTAACTCCACTCATTCCACATAGGCGTTTAAGCCCATATATTGAAGAATAGTTTGAAGAATAATCCCATGAAATTTTAAGCTGCAGGATGATTGAGTTGATCAATGATACCTTGTGCAGCCAATTCATTTAATTCAGCTTCAGTTTTAAATTGGGACAAAATTTCGATTGTGTGCTGCCCTAACTGCGGCGGTGCATGACGGTATTCTACAGGCGTATCAGATAATTTCATCGGTGATCCAATCACTTTAAAATCATGATTTAAAGCATGTGGAATATTCACCACCATTTGACGATGTTGAATTTGCGGTTCATTTAATGCGTCTTCTACAGAGTTGATTACACCCACTGGCACTTTTACCGCATGAATCGCATCAACCCAAACTTGAGCATCTTGTGTCAGAAAATAGGCACTCAATAATGGAATCAATTCTTCACGGTGCTTCACCCGATCTTGATTACGTAAATAGTTTGGTTGATCTAGCAGTTCTTTATAGCCAATCGCAATACACAAATCTTTAAATTGTTTGTCATTACCACAGGCAATAATAAATTCTTTATCTTTAGCTTTAAAGGTTTGATACGGTACAATATTCGGGTGATTATTTCCCATGCGCTTGGGTGCTTTGCCCGAAGTCAAATAGTTCATACCTTGATTGGCTAGCGCCGCCACCTGTACATCGAGTAATGACATATCGATATATTGACCGCGTCCTGTATGCTGCCGCGCCAACAATGCCGCCTGAATGGCAATCGTTGAGTACAGTCCGGTCTGAATATCGACCACAGCGACCCCCACCTTTTGTGCGCCACCACCGATTACATCATCAGATTCACCAGTAATACTCATCAGACCTGACATGCCTTGAATAATAAAGTCATAGCCTGGTTCTTCCGCACGTGGACCATCCTGACCAAAACCTGTAATTGAGCAATATACGATATTGGGATTTAGTGCACTGAGCGATGCATAATCCAAACCATATTTTGCAAGTGAACCTGCTTTGTAGTTTTCAATCACGACATCTGCAGTTTGGGCAATTTCACGGACTAGGGCTTGCCCTTCTTCACTGGCAATATCAATGGCTACAGAATATTTATTGCGGTTCGCACATTGGTAATAGCCTGATTCTTTCGTCGCTTGACCTTGCTGATTTGGCATCCAAGGTGGTCCCCACATACGGGTATCATCACCCACTTTTGGACGCTCAATTTTGATTACCTCTGCACCTAAATCAGCCAAAATTTGACCGCACCAAGGACCTGCCAAAACACGGCTTAAGTCCAATACGCGAATTCCTTTTAATGCACCCATAGTTCACTCCAGATGTGCCATAGTATTGAGCTATGGCACAGATTTTTTATTTATTTTAATGTCGCAGTTTTTGCAGATGCTTTTTGTTCTGCATCACCAACATGTGTATCTAAATTTGCCAGTTTTTCTTTTTCCGCATCTGAAGAAAGTGAGGCTTGCTGCGGGTCATATTGACGTTCACGAATGAACAAGCCCGGAATAACACCTGCAATAAAGTACGCAGCACCCATTACAATAAAGGCCATAGTGAATGATCCGCCAGCGGCAATCATACCAATGGTTGCTGGTGCTATGGCTGCGCCTAAACGTCCCATATTGTAAGCACCGCCAATAGCCGTACCGCGTACATCCGTCGAGAAGCTTTCTGCCATATAAGTTGCATTTACACCGTATGGAATACCGTATAAGAAACCGAAAGTTACGAGTAAATAGGCGATGTTGGTTGGTGTGTTATAGAAAATGATGATCGGTAAGAATGCTGCCGTAGCTACCGTACCAAACACAAAGGTAATACGACGTCCAAATTTGTCAGCGGCATAGCCTGCTAAAATTTTACCCAGAATCATGGCGGTATATGCACCTACCATATAGCCAGTCATGGCTTTAAAGTTCATGCTGAGTTCAGTTTCTAAATACGTTGGCATCCAGTTGTTGACACCGTAATAACCGAATTGTAGAAATGCAGCGGTCGACATCCAAAAGAAGAACATTTTACGATGATTGGTATGTCCAAAAATACGTTTATAAATGCTTTCAGAAGGTGCGTTTTGCTTGGCTGCAGCTTGCTGCTGTACAGGTTCAAGCTTTAATTCACGGCGTTTTATCTGCTCAATTTTTGCTTCCTGCCAAGATTTTGGCTCAGGAACAAAACGCATAAAGATCAGGGCAAATGCAGCAGGAATAATGGTGACATAAAATAGCATCCGCCAGCCGTGATCTGGAATAATTGCACCCGCCATCAGCGTTGCAACGATATAACCCACGGTTTGACCGGTTTGCAAAGTCCCAAGTACCGTTGTTCGATATTTGGTTGGTACATATTCTGCCATCAGCGTATTACACGCCATATAAAGTGAGCCCAGACCAAATGCGCCAATAAAACGTAAAATTAAAAATTGTTCATAGCTTTGGGTAAAGCCTAAAATACAGGTCATGATTGAGAAAAATACTACCGACCAAGCAATAGTTTTCACACGGCCAAATTTATCGCACGCCCATCCACCCGAAATACCACCCAGCGCCATCCCTGCTAAAGAAGAACTACCAAGCATTCCGGCTTGAAATGTACTTAAACCAAATTCAGCCTTTAAACTGGTCAGGCTGAATGACAGCAACATGATGTCTACACCATCAATCACCAAAGAAATAAAGGCAAAAATAAAAGCCATTTTCCAAGTGTTGCTTGTAATACGATGCATCGTGCCCACGTTAGAAGGCAATTTGAGCGTTCCTGCTCCGTTTTGCATTTCGTTATTCATTTCCTTGTTCCTCATTTTCCCAAATGAGTCATCGGCATTCCTATGTCTGCACATTTGCCTTTTTTATTCTTTTTATTTCATCACTGCTCAGGCTATTGCACAGAGTTACAAGAGTGTTTCACGATGAATCCTTTATTGATTAAGTTTATTTTTGCATAAAAAGTCTCTAAGGCACTCTATGCAGAGCACCTTATCGATATATAATTCAATTAGTTACTAAAAGCCGCGATGCCTGTTTGCGCACGACCTAAGATCAGTGCATGTACATCATGCGTTCCTTCATACGTGTTGACGACTTCGAGATTGACCAGATGGCGGGCAACACCAAACTCATCAGAAATGCCGTTACCACCCATCATGTCACGCGCAACACGGGCAATATCTAAAGCCTTGCCACAGTTGTTACGTTTAATTAATGATGTGCCTTCTACAGCAGCAATGCCTTCATCTTTCATACGTCCAAATCGAAGCGCAGCTTGTAAACCCAAGGCAATCTCAGTTTGCATATCTGCAAGTTTCTTTTGAATCAGCTGATTCGCTGCCAATGGTCGGCCAAACTGTTTACGGTCCATAGTATATTGGTGCGCTGTATGCCAGCAGAATTCTGCGGCGCCCATTGCGCCCCAAGCGATACCATAACGAGCACTATTTAGACAGGTAAATGGACCTTTTAAACCACGTACTTCTGGAAAAGCATTCTCTTCAGGGACAAAGACATTGTCCATCACAATTTCACCGGTAATCGATGCACGTAAGCCAACTTTACCGTGAATTGCAGGAGCAGATAGACCTTCCCAGCCTTTTTCTAAAATAAAACCACGAATGTCACCAACATTACCTTCAGGCGATACTTCTTTCGCCCAAACAACAAACACGTCGGCAATTGGGCTGTTGGTAATCCACATTTTTGCACCCGTGAGACGATAGCCACCTTCGACTTTTTTTGCACGAGTAATCATGCTACCTGGGTCAGAGCCATGATCTGGTTCAGTTAAACCAAAACAGCCAATGTATTCGCCTGTTGCCAGCTTTGGTAGGTATTTCTGTTTTTGAGCTTCAGAGCCAAATTCATTAATGGGCACCATCACCAAAGAACTTTGAACGCTGGCCATTGAACGGTAGCCAGAATCAACATATTCAATTTCACGTGCAACGAGACCATAACTAACATAGTTTAGACCTGCGCCGCCGTATTGCTCTGGAATCGTTGGGCCAAGTAAGCCAAGTTCGCCCATTTCTCGGAAAATAGATGCATCGGTTTTTTCATGGCGGAATTGTTCGAGTACACGTGGCTGTAAACGCTCTTGACAGTATGCATGCGCAGTATCGCGAATCATGCGTTCTTCTTCAGTTAATTGCTGTTCCAAAAGAAACGGATCTTGCCAGTTAAATTGTACTTTTGGTTTTTTTACATTGACCATTTGATTCATCGCATCCTCTGCTTTTTCGGGCTTTCTTTGTTTTATTCGATGCTATGTGTGAAAAGTGATTCATTCAAACGATTAATTTGCATGTAGATATGCGCCTTTCGCATACCTGAGCTTTGTTCACGGCGTATTAAGCACTTTAGCCACTGATTTAAGCGATGGATTGCTTTATTTATAGACTATAGTGGTATATGAAAATCATTCTTATATGCCATTTTGTGATACCTCTCGATAAAAAGGACTTTATCTATGCGGCGTAATATTCCATCATTGCAAAGCTTAATTTGCTTTGAATCTGCTGCAAAACACGCAAGTTATACGCATGCTTCTCAAGAGTTATTTATTACGCAAAGTGCTGTGTCACGCCAAATTCAACAGCTAGAAGAATATCTAGGTGTCACGCTATTTAGCCGAACGCGTCACGGTGTAGATCTCACAGAAGCAGGCAAACAATATGCAAAAAGTATTAAACCCTTTTTGCAAGGCATCGAAAAAAGCACCTCTGATATCATGACGCACAAAGGCTTAGGCGGTACTTTAAAGCTGGGCGTTGTGCCAACGTTTGCCACACGTTGGCTGTTGCCAAAATTAAATAATTTAAATGCACAGCATCCTGAAATTACCGTGCATTTGGAAACCAGTACCAAACCTTTTTTGTTTAATGAAAATGTCTTTGACGCAGCTATTTTTGCAGGAACGCAACAGCAAATTGAGCATTGGCCTGGCATTCAAGCGCATTATTTAATGGATGAAGAAGTGGTTCCCGTTTGTTCTCCCAAATTGATTGAAAACAATTTTCCCCATGCGGAAATGACGGATGATCATAGTTTTAATTTAAGTGATGAAGAATTGCTTCGATTACCCTTATTACAGCAAACAACCCGTCCAAGTATTTGGCAAGAATGGTTTCAAGCCCATCAAATTCAGCATCCCAAGCCTTTCGATGGGCAGAGGCATGAACTATTTTCTATGCTTTCTGTGGCAGCCAGTCATGGCATGGGTATGGCACTGATTCCACAAATGCTGATTGAAGCAGAACTGAGAAAAAAAGAATTGGTGATTGCATCAAATAAAAAACTGCACGGTAGCAGAAAGTATTATTTGGTCCACTCGAGTCAAGACAGTTCACCGCAAATACAAAAATTTGTCGATTGGGTGCTACAAGAATTGCATCAGCTGAGTTGAAGTAGTCGCTATATTTTGAGTACATTAAATTCGCTGCATTATTCGTTCAATACATGTAACCGTACCTAATGGACGCATCAATTAAAATATAAGGCTATAATCTATGCAAAAAATTGTGGTGTTTTCAGGTGCTGGTATGAGCGCAGAAAGCGGCATCAATACCTTCCGTGACAGTGATGGTCTTTGGGAGCAGCATCGTATTGAAGATGTGGCCACACCTGAAGCTTGGGCACGTGACCCTGCTTTAGTACAGCGTTTTTATAATGAACGCCGTAAACATATTTTAGCCGCAGAGCCAAATGCAGCGCATAAATTGATTGCAGAGCTCGATGATTTTTTTGATGTTCAAGTTATTACACAAAATATTGATGACTTACACGAACGTGCAGGCAGTCAAAATGTGCTGCATTTGCATGGTAATATTCGCTACGCTAAAAGCTCTGGCCCTCAGGCTCCACACCCAGAAGAACTATTTAAAGTAGAAGGTTCAGATTTAAATTTAGATACAGACAAATGCCCAGCTGGTTATCCACTCAGGCCCCATGTGGTGTGGTTTGGCGAAGCAGTTCCAGCTTATGACGATGCCAGCATAAGCGTACAAAGCGCGGATATTTTTATTGCGATTGGTACGAGTTTAGCGGTCTACCCTGTGGCTGGATTGATTCACCAAATTCGACCGAGCTGCCGTGCATTTTATATTGACCCGAAAGCAGATTATCAGCGTGTACCTGAGCAATATGAACTGATTAAAGCAGGTGCCAGCGAAGGCATGAAAAAGCTATTTGAGCAATTAGTTGCGCCATAAAAGTACATTTTGGCATTGTTCTAGATCCAAAAAATCATTTTGCCTGCTACCTTGGCAGGCTTTTTCAGAAATTTAGTCCATTCAACTTTATCAATTGCAGTTAAATCACGGCATACAGGCCTTTGGCATTCTAATTGCTTTACAGTATTACGTTTTATTAAAAAAGTAATATTGGGGCTTGGTCAGTATGGGTTATGTCGCAAGAGAGCTCAGTCCAAAAAGTAAGCTATTGCTCGGCTTCGGATCATTTTTAATTCCTGTGCTCATTTGGTGTGCAGTGAGTTATTTGCCATTTTTATGGCACCCGCAGGTGCAAATTACGCAGTCAGGCAGTGTGTCGTATTTTCAGGTCGATAGCCGAGTCGACAAAGCGGTGTTTTATGACGAAGCGCAATCTGCGGTCAATGCTGGTTTAGCACCACCTCAAGGTAAACTGGTCAATCCAATCTATTTACCTGCACCGCACGAAGTAGCAAAAGCATTAGTTACGGCTTTTATAACTCCACCTGCCCAACCTGATGCCCCATGGTTTCATCAAAGCTTATGGCACAGTATTAAAATTGTGTTCAGCGCTTTTTTTATTGCCTCTCTCATCGGTATTCCGCTGGGTATTCTTTGCGGTTTTTCTCAAAAAATATCTCAACTGACCGAACCCTTTGTTGAGTTTTTCCGCTACTTGCCCGCTCCTGCTTTTGGTGCCTTAGCCGTTGCGATTTTAGGCATTAATGATGCACCTAAAATCGCCATTATTGTGATTGGTACGCTATTTCAGCAAATTCTAATTATTGCGAATACCACACGGATGGTAGACCGTGGCCTGATCGAAGCAGGTTTTACGCTGGGCACCAATAAATTGAAAAGCTTATTTCATGTGGTGATTCCAGCTGCACTACCAGATATTTACCGCGACTTACGTGTATTGCTGGGCTGGGCTTGGACTTATCTGATCGTATCTGAACTGATTGGCACAACCTCTGGGATTACGTGGTTTATTACCCAACAAGCGCGTTACCAAAACTTTGACAATGTTTATGCCGCGATCCTCATCATTGGGGTGATTGGTTTGGTATGCGATGTGGTGCTAATGAAACTCGGTCAACGTCTATTTAAATGGAAAGCAGGAGCAAAATAATGAACAGCACAGAATTTAATGCCAGCACTTATTTCGATGCAATTTATGTACGCCCTGTCATTTTAGAAGCAAAAAAACTTACACAAAGTTTTAAACACGGCAAGACTGAGCGTACTATTTTAAATCAGTTGGATTTAAAGATTCATAAACGTGAATTTATCTGCGTGATTGGCCCATCGGGTTGCGGTAAATCGACCTTTAGCCGAATTGTGGCTGGACTTGACCCTTACAGTAGCGGTGAATTGCTGGTCGATGGCCAAGTCATTGAAGGCCCAAGCCCTGAGCGTGGCATGGTTTTTCAAGGCTACACGCTTTTTCCATGGAAAACGGTCAAAGAAAATGTGATGTTTGGCCCTTTAATGAAAGGTGCCAGCAATGCCTCGGCTGAATCCAGCGCCCGCGAATGGATTGATATTATTGGTCTAGAAAAATACCAAGATCAGTACCCGCATCAGCTGTCTGGCGGAATGAAACAGCGCGTTGCGATTGCCCGCGCATTGGTTAATGAACCCAAAATATTATTGATGGATGAACCGTTTGGCGCACTTGACCCGCATACCCGTCAAAAAATGCAAAAACATTTAATGGACCTTTGGCAAAACATTGATATCACGATTATTTTTGTGACCCACGATATGGATGAAGCGATTCTATTGGCGGATCGTATTGTGGCGCTCAAAGCCAATCCTGGTGAAATTAAAGAAATAATCGAGGTCGATTTACCACGTCCTCGTAATCCTGAACTCATGCTGAGTCCTGAATTTAAACAACTGCGCGAACGGGTAGATTTCTTGGTACATGCACAGGAAGACGAGCTCGACCCAGCGATGGAAAACCTACCGAAAATTCCGCGTATGACCCAAGTCAGTACGCAAAAATAACTGGATTAATCCCTCTTCATCTTTAGGACGGCCTAAATGATGTACTACAGCGTTGGACGGCCAACATTATAGGAATTGAAGATGAATGAATCTTATGTTTTGCCGTTTGTTGATATTTCAAAAATGCAAAGCACGGAATTGTCAGAACGCTTAGAAGTAGCCTCTGCGTTGGATCAAGCCTGTAAAGATGTTGGTTTTCTATATTTAAAAGGTGATCAGTTCAATTTTGATTTTGCGACATCACTGATTCAGGTGGCAAAGCGTTATTTTCAACAAGATACCGCCAGTAAAATGCAACACTATATTGGACTGTCGAAAAATCATAGTGGCTATGTGCCAATTGGTGAAGAACAATTTGCAGGCAACAGCTACGACTTAAAAGAAGCCTATGACATTAATTATGATTACAACGGCGAAACGACGGCATTTCCCTTGCTGGGCCCTACGTTATGGCCAGATGATGCCACATTTAAAAGTACGGTCAGTGATTATTACCACCATTTACGCAGTATCAGCGAAGAAATTTTTCAGGCCTTTGCTTTAGCATTGAATGTAGATGAGCATTTTTTTGATTGCAAAATTACCCATCCGACCAGCCAGCTGCGTCTAATCCATTATCCGTATAACCCTGAAGTGAAAGATGCCGAAGGTATTGGCGCGCATACAGATTATGAGTGCTTTACACTGCTCTTACCGACTGCACCAGGTTTACAGGTACTCAATAAACAAGGTGAATGGATGGATATTCCATTGATTGAAAATACCTTGGTGATGAATATTGGCGACATGATGGAAATTTTGTCGAATGGCAAATATTTGGCCACCAAACACCGTGTTAAAAAAGTCTCTGAAGAACGCTACTCTTTCCCTCTGTTCTGCGCCTGCAATTACGACACGATCATTGAGCCAGTACATTCAACTGAAGCGCCTAAATATCAGACCTTAATTGGGGGTGAACACTTATTTAATCAAACCGCGCAAACCTTTAGTTATCTCAAAAAACGTATCGCTTCAGGAGAGCTAAGTCTTAGAAATGCTGTGCCTTTGTCATCATTTGGTATGGATGAAAATACAGAAGTACAAGGAGCAAGCGCATGATTCTATTTCAGGCTTTAGCACAGCTTCCAGCAAGCCAAGATGTTTCAGGCCCTATTCCAGACTATTTGTATGGTGCTTTTCGCCGTAAAACCATTAGTTTTTCGAATGGATTAACGGATGAAAAAACCATTGTGTATTGGTTTCAGTCACGTAGTTTTACCATCGATCTACGTTTAAAAAGCCAAGAAAATACGCCAGTGAATGAGCGTCAAGGCTGGATTGGAAATACTCTTTGGGATGCCGATCAGCAATTATTGTCTTGGGATGTTAAAGCACACTCAAATTATCAAAATCATGTGCAATGGCCAGAGCCTGCCAAGTTGCATGCGATTGGCAACTGTATTTTAGAATTCTCTCCAAGCAATGCGTATGTCGAAGACTGGCGTCAACAAGTGCATGAAGGGCTATTTTTAGGCCTACGGTTGAAGTCAGCCTTCGATGTAGAAAGTCATGAACCATTGCAGATGGATGGAGGTTTAATTATTTGTGATAAGCATGTGGCCTTTGCACTGAGTCGTTTACCTGCAGATCAGCAAACAGTTGCCAGCGTCAATATACCATCTGCACCTACTATGTATGAAACGGTGATTGAAAGCTTTGAAGTATCCATCGCTATTGATGGTCTGCATAAGCACCTTACAACGACTTCCTCTCAGCAAGATCAAGCACTTAACTTTGATCATTTTGAAGTTATTGATGAAACAAATTTGATGCAAAACGTAATTATTAACGGTCAAGCAATACAGCTGATGTTCGAGGTGGATATTTATGTTCCACATTTTGCATTTCAACATCACACTGATACCACGACAGAAAGTGCAGCTTGGTTGCAAAATGAAAAACAGCATCTATTACATCATGCAGTAGAATGCCTATAGGAAATCAATGTCGTTTATATATTTGCTCATCGCAATCATTGCTGAAGTGATTGCTACATCCGCCTTAAAAGCCAGTAATGGCTTTACTGAACTTGTGCCGATTATTTTTACCGTATTGGGCTATGCCATTGCGCTCTTCTTTTTAGGTTTGACCTTTAAATCGATTCCTATGGGATTGGCCTACGCCATGTGGTCCGCTGCAGGCATTGTGCTTATTTCATGCGTGGGCTGGGTTGTGTTTAAACAAAATTTAGACCTACCTGCCATAATTGGTTTGGCCTTTATTTTATTGGGTATTGTGATTATTAATGTTTTTTCTAAAAGCACAGAGCTTTGAAATGTCAGTTTTAAATGAAGTTTTTAAATAATGTCTCTGAAATTTTAAAGACTTAAATTGCTTTAGATAAAAATGCTCTAGCTTGCTGTTGCACACTAGAGCATACGTTTCGAATGAATTAACTGTGATCAGTCGGCTTCTATAAAATGCCTTTCACTAGAAAAAAGCATCCAACAATACACAACAGCACAGCAAAACATTTTTTCAGTACTGCTGGTGAAAGCGCATGCGCAGTTTTCGCGCCATATTTAGCCGTAAAGAAACTCATCACACTAATGCCCAAAAAGGCATAAATATGAATAAAGCCAATGGTATTTGGAATTTCAACTTGCTGTTGCATACCAAAAAACATAAAGCCTAATGCACCAGCAATGGCGATAGGTAAACCGCAAGCGGCAGACGTCCCGACCGCTTTTTGCATCACCACGCCATTTGCCGTTAAATACGGCACAGTAATACTGCCGCCGCCAATCCCGAAGATTGCAGATGCAACGCCGATACCCGAACCTGCCGCAATTTGTTTAGCTGTAGATGGCAGTGTTTTGTTGGGATGGACTGGCTTTTTTGCTCCCATAAACATGGTATAAGCCACCCAAAGTAAAAACACGCCGACAATCATTTGCAGATGTAAACCTGACAGCCAGCCTGCAATCCCTGCGCCTGCAAAACAGCCAATCGCCATAGACGGAGCTAAATTTTTAAATACAGGCCAAATCACAGCACCATTTTTATTGTGCGCCATCAAGGAGCTGATCGATGTCACAACAATCGTAGCCAAAGATGTGCCGAGCGCCAAATGCATAATCACATCGTGACTATAGCCCATTTGGCTAAAAACAATATAGAGCAAAGGCACAATGATAGTACCGCCGCCAACGCCAAACAGCCCCGCAGCAAAACCTGCAAATGCGCCAATAATTAAGAAAGTAATGAGTTCCACGAAATAGATACTTTTAAAGAGATGTATTGAAGAAGTTGACTGGTTTAAGCCAACTCCACTTGACCCACAGCATGATAAGCACGGTTGAAATACACTAAACTTTCTTCCTGCTGACTTTGCTTGATTGCAACCACACGGCACATAAACACACTGTGCGTACCCACTTCTTGAATCTGTTCAATCTGACAGTCAAAACTGACCAAAGCATCTTTTAATATTGGTGAACCTGTTTCTAATGCAGTCCAAGAGCCCAATTTAAACCGCTCTTCAGAGTTTAATTTGCTTGAAGCAAAAGCATTGGAAATTTGTTCATGCTGTGCGCCCAAAACATTGACAGACAGAACTTTATTTTCAAGAAAATGCGCATGAGAACGAGATGATTGATTCATACAAACCAGCAAAGTTGGCGGTGTATCTGTCACACTGCATACTGCTGATGCTGTAAATCCATGCATGCCTGCTTCACCCTCAGTCGTAATCACGTTGACTGCAGTCGTCAATAAAGACATTGCATTTCTAAAATCAGTTGCTTCAATCATCTCTTCAATCTCAATGGTCTATATGGCTTTTCTCTTTCTCAGGTTTGGGCAATAGCAAATTTAATTTCCTTATTGCCCGTACATGAAACCGAGTCAGCTCAAATTTATGCAGTCAATTCTTGGCGAACAATGGCAGCGCCTGCGCTTAGCGCATTTAGTTTGCCTTGCGCCACTTGGCGAGGTAAAGGCGCCATCCCGCAGTTTGTTGAAGGATATAACTTATCTGCATCTACAAACTGAAGTGCTTTGCGTAATGTATTGGCTACTTCTTCTGCTGTTTCTACTCGATTGGTTGCAACATCAATTGCGCCAACCATGACTTTTTTGCCGCGGATGAGTTCAATCAAATCCATAGGTACACGAGAGTTTTGGCATTCTAGCGAGATGATATCGAGCTTCGATTGCTGTAGTTTCGGGAATGATTCTTCGTATTGGCGCCATTCATTACCCAAAGTCTGTTTCCAATCGGTATTGGCTTTAATGCCATAACCATAGCAAATATGAACGGCTGTTTCGCATTTCAAACCTTCAAGCGCACGCTCTAATGTCGCAATACCCCAGTCATTGACTTCATCAAAAAATACGTTAAACGCAGGCTCATCAAATTGAATGATATCTACGCCTGCCGCTTCAAGCTCTAAAGCTTCTTGATTCAGGATTTTAGCAAATTCCCAAGCCAATTTTTCACGGCTCTTGTAGTGACCATCATACAAGGTATCAATCATCGTCATCGGGCCAGGCAGTGCCCATTTGATCGGCTGATTGGTTTGGCTGCGTAAGAATTTTGCATCATCCACAAACACTGCTTTCTTACGCGATACTTCGCCCACCACAGACGGTACACTTGCATCGTAACGATTACGAATACGCATCGTTTCACGCTTTTCGAAATCTACACCTTCAAGATGTTCAATAAACGTGGTCACAAAATGCTGACGGGTTTGTTCACCATCACTGACAATATCAATGCCTGCATGGATTTGTTCATGCAAAGATAATTTCAACGCATCACGTTTTGCATCTAATAATTCTTCGCCTTCAAGTTTCCATGCTGACCACAATTTTTCAGGTTCAGCCAGCCAAGATGGTTTAGGTAAGCTGCCAGCAGTTGAAGTTGGAAGTAAAATGGCCATATTCGATCTTCTATCTCTATTTTCTTTAAAACGGGTGGTTTAACTCACCCGTATTTCATCTATTTGCGTGATTTAAAATTAAGCTGCGGCTGCATTTTCAATACTAAAATTAGCCGCCCACTCATTCAGAATGTCTTTATATGGCTGGATAAAGTTCTCTTCTGTCCATTTGCCCTGTTTAACCGCCAACTGACCACGTTCAACACGGTCATAAACAATACGGGTTAATGAATAATCACCGAAGCTTAAGCTTGGTTGATACACTAAACCTGCTGTCGCATTGGTATTGTAAATTTCAGGACGGTAGATTTTTTGGAAGCTTTCCATGGTGCTGATCGCGCTGATCAGTTCGAAATCTGTATAGTCGCTGAGCAAGTTATTTGCCGAATAGAATGCCAATGGCGCAGTCGCATTTTCAGGTTTAAAGTAACGAACGCTTAAGCCCATTTTTGCAAAATAATCATCTGTACGGGAGTGATCATCATTGGTGTATTCCACACCTAAGATCGGATGCACATTTGCAGTACGGTAATAGGTTTTTGTCGTTGAAACACTTAAACAGATGACAGGCTGTTTTTTAAATTCAGCTTTGAATACATCTGAATTGATCAAATGTTGATATAGCTTGCCATGTAAATCACCAAAATCTTCAGGTTTTTCATTGAACTTACAGCCGAGTGCTGGTAATACCACGCTGAAGTCATAGTCACGTACATACGATGAAAAACTGTTGCCGATCATGCCTTCAATGCGTTCATTGGTTTTATGGTCGATGATGGTGCTCTTTAAAGTTTCAATAAATGGGAAAGTTTGACCATTGCCTTCCACATCGAGTTCAGCCGAAATGATGTCAATTTCAAGTGAATAACGATCTGCATTTGGGTTGTCACAAGTAGCTAAACTATTGAAACGGTTATTAATCATTGCCAAAGTACGGCGCAGATTCTCTTCACGGTGTTCACCACGTGCCAAATTGGCAAAGTTCGTTGTTAGACGCGTATTGTCAGCTGGTTTATAGTTTTCATCAAAGCGGATACGTTTGATTGAACATGCAAATTTATGACTCATGGAGATTCACTACCCTAAAATTAAAAATAATCAAAATTTCTGTATGGAGTAATTTATACGTGAAACTTAAGATGAATAAAAATGATTTAACCTCAACTCAAGGTGAGATAAATTCATGTTTAAGATTTAAATACAATGAATTTTCTTCAACTATGCATCATTCAACTGGCGATAAAAAAACTGCCACTCAGGTAGTATTTAAATTTTATTTAATATAAATAAAGGCTTAAAAAAAATTCAATGAATAATTTTTCATTCAAACACACATCTGAAATGCGTCGAATCGTACAGATTGGCTCAATATCTCCACTCTCAAAATTCAGCGATTTATTCATTCGGGTGAATTTTTCTAACTTTAAAATGAAAAAAGATCAAATCACTAATTGTTTTAATATTGAATCTGTAACACTAATATACTTTTGCCCTGAGCTATAAAGTTCTTAAACCTTGCCATAAATAGATAAACCAAATATGAAATAAGCATATATTCATGTCGTTTCAGCTTTTTAGTCAATATACTGAATATGACTCAACTTATACTTAGAAAAAATCAGCATATTCGAGCTTTGGTATGTTAAGGAATCACTAAAATATTCGGTTTATACTTATACATTCTTAAAATCATGTCTAATAAATTAGAACGTCAGACACTGACTCTCCCAGTAGGTCATGACAAGCTTTTACTCCACTCTTGCTGTGCACCCTGCTCTGGCGAAGTCATGGAAACTTTAATTGAATCAGGTATCGATTTTTCAATTTTCTTTTACAATCCCAATATTCATCCAGTAAAAGAATATGAAATCCGTAAAGAGGAAAATATCCGCTTTGCAGAAAAACACAATATTCCGTTTATCGACTGTGATTACGACACAGACAACTGGTTTGAACGCGCCAAAGGCATGGAGAATGAGCCTGAAAAAGGCATTCGTTGCACGATGTGTTTTGATATGCGCTTTGAACGTACGGCATTATATGCAGCAGAACATGGCTTTAGCCTAATCAGCAGTTCACTGGGTATTTCACGCTGGAAAAATATGCAGCAGATTAATGACTGTGGTCATCGTTCGGCTTCACATTATGACGGAATAACCTATTGGGACTATAACTGGCGTAAAAATGGCGGTGCTGTACGCATGCTGGAAATCAGTAAAAAAGAAGAATTTTATCAGCAGGAATACTGTGGCTGTGTGTATTCACTGCGCGATACCAACCGCTGGCGTATGAGCCAAGGCCGTGACCGAATCAAATTGGGTGTGAAGTTTTACTCAAATGCGATGGATGAAGAAGCTTGAGTTCTGCCCTTCGTTATTTTTTATGAATATTAATTTGATGTTGTTAGCCCTGAAGCATTTATACTATTCAGAGCTTATTTTATTTACGTTTCAACTTATTTCAGTTCTTCAACCAAAGCTGGATAGATTGATCCATCGACATCCATTTCAGTTTTATAAATGCCATTAGCAACATTAAATTTATTTACGTGGTAGCTAGAACCATAAATAGAGTCAAAACCAGTTCCTTTTTTAAAGACTTGTTTGTTGGCAGCTAAATCCAGTAAATGTGTGCCTCCAATAAACTGTTCATACTGTGCAGGATCAACGCCAACGCGATTTGACATGATTTTCACTGCATCGGCATGCGTTGCAGGGTCGTTGATGTATTTAACTGTTTTATCCCAAACTTGAATGATTTTTTTCCACTCTTCTTTGTTGGCAGATAAATGTGTCATATTGACGGTTAATGTGTCGTAAATCAGACCAGGTTTATCTTTCGATGTATAAATGATTTTAGATCCAGCAACAGCTTTCAGTGCTTGATTTGCGACCGGTTGCCACACGGCAATCGCTGCAATATCAGGACTGGCAAATACTTGTGGCAGCTCATTGGTCATAGTGTTGACTAACTTCACTTCAGAGGCTTGAATTTTTGCATCATCCAACGCCGTCGCCAAAAGCAAATGATCAACCAATCCTTTTTCTGTAGCGACACTTTTACCTTTTAAATCGGCAAGGCTATTGATGCCATCTTTAGCAATGATGACATCATTACCCGCAGAATAGTCCGTCGCCATAATCATGACGCCTTTAGTGCCGCCAGAACCCGTGACTAAGTTGTCACCATTGGTGACTAGAACAGCATCCAACTGATTTGCCGCAAATGCAGATAGTGAAGCTGAATAATCAAACCATTTAAAGTCTACATTGACACCGGCTTCTTTCAACCAGCCTTTTTCAATAGCAACTTGCCATGCGACAAAACCAGGCCAGTCGCTATAGCCGATCGTGATGGCTTTTGTATTGACTGTGCTTTCTGCTTGCGCATTTGGTTCAGGTGTTTTGGCCGTATTGTCACAGCCACTCAGTAAGATGGCAGTCACAACGGATGCAGATAAGCAGGCTTTTTTGATCATAGTGCGATTTCCCCGATGGCATTACAGTTAAATTTGGTATTGGTATACAAAAACGATGATGTATTCGGATTGCTGACAGATTGAGCATGGTGCTTTGCATGATTTAGTCTTTGGTTGGCTGCATTAGCATGTGCTTGCTGTTGGTCTGTGATTTGGTCTTTAAACTGACCTTGTGATCGATATAATTGACCCATTTTAAAACTCCTTAATTCTTTGCATTTTGCGGAATTGGCGGCATTACAGCGTCCATCAACTCCAAATGTCCTTTAATCACACCTTTAAGTGCTGAAAAATGCTGACTGATGACTTTGAGCTCTGAACTGACACCTTGCAGAATCATGACTTCTAAAATCTTGTGGTCATCGAGTTGAATATGCAGTGAGCTCACCACTTGTTCTAAAAACTGCTGCTGTAAATCTAAAAGCTGAATACGTAGCGCCGTACTACTTGCGTCATAAAGTAAGGTAAACGTGCCGACCATCACTTCATTGCGTAGCTCCTGATCGGCAATCAGATGCTTATTGATCATGTCGACAATGGCCTGAGAACGGCTTTCATAATGCTGATCGACAATTTTTTGGTCCAATGAATCGACTGTTTTTTCAGGCACGGTAATACTGATACGCGCCAGCTTTTGTTTAGGCACTGTTTTTCCTTATTTTTTTTGCTGAATATAGAAACCCGCACGGGCGCTCAGTAGCTCAATAAAAAATTGCTTTAATTGATGCAGAAATGTTGCAGATTGATGGCGGTTCATATGCATCTCCTGTTTGAGTAATACAAAATATTTATTTCGTAATATCGATAGAAATGCAGAATCTGTGCCAAGTGAGAAATACAAAAAATGATCAATTATTTTGTTCTTTTAACTTTCTTTTAGATTTTATTGTTCATCATTTGTGCAATTAATGCACTCCTACTGACCCATTTGCACTATTGCTGCGATGTGTTATTTGATGAAGGTTTATTTCTAAAAAATCATTGTTCTTAAACAAGAGCATTGACCGACATGCAACAAACTCGAAGTTCAATTTATTTCATCAACATTGAACATCATTTATACTGATTGATCATTCTATTCATCACTCAACGCCTATGAAATATTTCAGCTGCGCGGTATGTTCTAACCAAATCTTTTTTGCCAATTCACACTGTGTCAATTGTCAGACTGCGCTGGGTTATATTGCCTCTGAAAAGCAAATGGGCTGTTTTGAAAAGCACAGCACTACGTTATGGCTTGCCTTAAATCCTGAAATAAAGGGAAAACGCTTTAAACCTTGTCATAATTATCAGCATCATCAGGTTTGCAACTGGATGGTACCTGCCGACAGTGAGGAAATTTATTGTGAATCTTGCTTGCTCACGCACATCATCCCCAACCTAGATAATCCAGACCATATTGTGTACTGGGCACGATTGGAACATGCCAAACGGCGTTTTTTGTATTTAATGCAGCAACTGAATACCATGCCGCGTCCTAAACGCAGTCAAGATGACCGTTTTGGGCTGCGTTTTGATTTTCTCATGCCAACAGAAAATACACCTGTCATGACCGGTCATGCCAATGGCATTATTACCTTAAATGCCAGTGAAGCAGATGTGATTTACCGCGAAACAACGCGTATAAAAATGGGTGAAAACTACCGTACACTTCTAGGTCATTTTAGACATGAAAGCGGTCATTATTATTTTGATTTGATCAAACATTTACACCCTGAACTGATTGAGGAATTTCGAGAACTGTTTGGTGATGAACGACAGGATTATAGTGAAGCTTTGAAACGTCATTATAATGCCGGTGCGCCACAAAATTGGGCGGATTACTATGTCAGTTCATATGCCAGTACGCATCCTTGGGAAGATTGGGCGGAAACATGGGCGCATTATTTGCATATGATGGACACCCTAGAAACAGCCTACTATGCAGGATTAGTGGTCAAAACCAATAAGTCGGATTTGAATAATTTAGAATTAAAAGAAAACCCTATTGGCGCTCAGGATTTTGACCTATTGCTGCAACATTGGATGACCTTGACCTTTAATTTAAATGCGTTGAACCGCAGCATGGGCTTAGATGATGCATATCCGTTTACGCTGTCGAATCCAGTATTGGATAAATTGCGGTTTATTCACCACAAACTGCTCAACATGACCTTAAAAAACCAGCAGCACAAGCAGCACAATTAGATTAAATTTAACACGCGACAGTGTTTGAATCTCAAATCAACTTTTCGGTATCACAGTATTCGTACATTAGCTTAGTTTGAAAGGATGTATACGTAGTAATTTTCTTGGATTGAGCGCTGTAACACCTGCCCTATTTTTACTATTTTATAAAGGTTAAAATAACAAAAAATAGATGCCTGTGACCTTTCCCATGATGCCTTTCATGCATTTACCCGCTCGTTTTATGTGTATCATCAGCCTGAGTTTGCTCAGTGGATGCCAATTGGTCAAATTACAAGAAAATCAACTCAGTGCGTCACTAAATAATAAAACAGATAGCATATTAACCCATCAGAAGCTCAGTACATTTAGCCATCAAATCCTGTTAATGGTGAATGAAAGCGACCAATCTTGTTTAAATGCGCTTGAAAGCTGTATTCACAAAATGCGTAATAATGAAACTTTAGATATTGCTCAAGTCTATGCAGCAGCAAGTGAGCTGTACATGGCACGTGCTTTAAGAGCCGATCAAAATCCACAATGCAAAAAAAGCTTAAAACAACACAGCGGAAAATTAGCTTCAAGCAAAATAAAAATGTGTATGGATCAACAGCTTGCAGACTTTGATTTTAGTCTGCGCTACAGCTATGTCTATCTATTTAAATCCGCTCAAGCCCCTGAAGAACGCTTATTTGATTTGCGTCAGGGACAAGTCCGCACCTTTTATAATGTGGCTTTATCACGTTTAATCACCTCATCATTTACCCGTATTGACTATCAGCAAATGCCTGAAAGTTTAATGCTGGGTTCATCGCTTTATCATTTTAACTATGAGCATTATCCTGAAATCAAAAATGCGGACATTGATAAATTACTGTCGAGCTATAATTTTAATTTTTCAGGCTTAAAAACCATTAACCGTCAGGAAGGCATTGGTTCTGAATTTGTCTTAGTCAAAAAAGCTACGGATCTGTCTGCTGCGCAGTCTTTTATACTAGATCCTGAACAATATTATTCAAATAAATCCAACCCCAACATCCATACAGCACGCTATTTATCTGTCAGTGCGATCGCAGAGCCTGCCAAGACCAATAGCAGCATTAGTGAAATTTTGTCGCCGCAATCACACTTTAAGGTTGAATTATTTAATCCCTATCAATTTAAAAAGGCAAAAATTGAATCTCAGTCCTATACCCTAACGGCCAATTATTCTGTGCCTTATGGACTTTGGTTAGCCGAAAATAAATTAGGACAATCTGGCTACTGGACACTTCTGAATAAGGAAGAACATTTGCGCATGCCACATGTGTTTATGTTAGAGCCGTATCAACCCAATAAAAAGATTATTATCATGGTTCACGGTTTAGCCAGCAGTCCTGAAACTTGGATCAGCCTGACCAATAACATCATGGGTGATCAAAAACTGCGTGATCATTACCAAGTTTGGCAAGTGTTTTACTCAACCAATATGCCAATATTTGAGAGTCGCTTTCAAATCAATGCTTTACTCAAACAGGCATTTGCAACTGTTCAGCCCAATACGCCTTCGGCTCAAGATGCTGTCATTATCGGACATAGTATGGGCGGCATCATCAGTCGTTTATTGGTTAGTGATGCAGATATTTCCGCTCAAGCTATTCCACTCATGAACTATGAACAAAATACACAGTTACAACGTCATCCAATTATCCGCGATCGTTTTGTCTTTAAAGCCTTGAAGCCAGTTAGTCGTGCAATTTTCATTGCCGCACCGCATCATGGTACTGACTATGCAGACCGCTGGTTTACCAATTTAGCGAAAAAAATCGTGGTATTGCCTTTAAGTTTTTTAAATGATGTCAATGTGGAAATCCCGAATGCAAAAAATTCAACTATGGGCCTGATTAAGTCTGGACCTGCAGATTTAAGTCTACAATCACGTTTTATGCTGCTGACTACAGACATCATGCCAAATAAAGATATTCCTTATTATTCTATTATGGGGAATCAGACGCAAAGTACTGAGCCGAGCAAAATGTCGGATGGCATTGTTCCCTATACAAGTTCTCATTTAGATGGTGCGGTGTCTGAAAAGATATTCAATGGTGGACATTCCATCCATGAGTCTCCAGATGCCATTTTAGAGTTGCGACGCATTTTGAGAGAGCATTGGGACAATGAAGCGTTGAATCAATAACGATAAAATTGCTTTATGTATTTATAAATTATCTTTTAAAAGCAGTGTTTTATTGCTAAATTAGCTCTATATTTTGGGGGCTTTATGACAGAAAAATTATACTATTGGGCTGAAAATTTAGAAAATTACACATCAAATAATGATAGTGAAACTGGTTATGATGAAGTTATAGAAATCAAACGACTTAATTTCTTTATTGGTAAAAATAACGCAGGTAAAAGTAGGTTTTTACGTGAATTATTTAAAACATCTCAAGGTCAGCAACTTTATAACTCACTACAATTCAGAAAATTAATAACTTTTAAAAATAGGTTAATCGTTAGCAAAAAATATAACAAACATGATGATTACAATCATTTTTTAACAACGATTGAACAAATTAAACCGTCCAATATCGGTTCTGTAATCACATTATTCTCAAATTCGCTTACCCACTTATCAAGATTCAATCAACTATCAGGAATTTATTCAAATAATAATATTCAGCAAGCTCAAACATATTTTAGTCAAGAACTTCAGCAAAACCTAAATCCTATTTTTACAAATACTAAATTTTATATCCCTATCTTACGTGGCATGCGCCCTGTAACCGATTTAGACAAAAAATATCCTTATATAGAGCGTGCACAAAAAGACTATTTCAAGAATCAGAATAAATTTAATCACGAAAATATAATTACAGGAGAACGCTTATATTACGAGCTTAAAGCTCACTTATTAGGAGAACCTGAACACCGAGAACTTATTAAAAAATATGAAGAAAAATTAAGTCAGTATTTTTTTGATAATGAACCTGTCACTTTAATTCCAAAATTCGGAAAAGATGAACAAGGAAATGAGATTGATGTCGTTCATATTAAAATTGGCTCAGATGCTCAAAGACCTATTTATGAGTTAGGTGATGGCTTACAACAAGCGATAATCTTAACTTATGAAGCTTATATAAAAAGTAAAGACAAAGCAGGCAATCCAGAAACACATGCCTTTTTTATAGAAGAACCGGAATTACATATGCACGCGGGTATGGTTCGTCAACTGATGAACTTCTACTTAAATGAGACTCCACATTATTATTTCTTTACGACACATTCCAATCATTTACTTGATATGGCAGATGAATCAGATCAAGTGATGATTCAAAAATTTGTTAAACAACCCAAAGCTGGTTCATCTAACAATTTTGATTTTAAAATTTATCGCTGCGACAGAGATCGAGACTTACTTGCTTCTTTGGGTGTGCGCCCTTCTTCGGTTTATTTAGCTAATTGCACTATCTGGGTTGAAGGCATTACAGATCGGCTTTATATCACCAAATATATGGAAAAATATTTGGATGAATTAAAAGTATCAGATCAGGAAGTTTATAAAAAATACCGTAGATTTATGCCGAACTATCACTATACATTCGTGGAATATGCTGGCAGTAATTTAGTACATTGGTCTTTTAGCGATGATTATACTGACCAATTAGAAGATAAGGGATTGAGCGCTAAAGCTGTTGCAAGTGAAATGTTACTCATTGCTGATGGTGATATTCAAAGTAAGGCTGATCGTGTTCAAGTCTTAAAAAGTGAATTAAAGAAAGGCAATTATCTGATTTTAGAGTGTAAAGAAACAGAGAATACTCTACCTAAGGATTCCATTATTAGAGTCGCGACTCAAAGATTCAAGCGTATGAAATCTAAAACTAAAGATAGCTATGATATTTCTTTAACCAACAATATAACGAGTGAAAATTACTTTGATCACAAAGAATATGGTATTGGTAAACTCCTAGATATTAAATTAAAAAAACCTTCATCAAAAACCACACAATCTTTGTTTGCCGATGGTCAAGGTATCGGTACTATTAAATACAAATTAGATTTTTGCCGTGAAATTATTAAAGATTTTGATGAAAACTCTGGTTGGAAACTGACACCAAAAGCGAAAGCATTGTGTGAGCGGATTTATAAACATATCGAAAAATGTAATTCTTAAATTCCCCTAACCCCTCTTTAATAAAGAGGGGAAATTCCCTCCTTTTTCAAAGGAGGGTTAGGGAGGATTTTTTATGCCACTGGCGACAACGTAAACAACACCTGCCCCGTTTTCACAATCTGACCTTTTTCAATGGTAATTTCAGAAACCTTCATACGTTCAGGTGCGATAATTGGAATCTCAATCTTCATCGCTTCAATCACAGCAAGCGTTGCACCTTCTTCCACAATATCACCTGACTTGCATTCAATTTTCCAAATACTTCCCGGCATATGCGATTCCACCGCACAGCCCCCTTCAGGTACGTCAACCCCTTCACCATCATCCACAGCATCAAGGCTTTCAGAGACATATTCTGCAAGTTCTGCCTCATGCCAGCGACGACGTTCTGCATCAAAGTTAGCCTGTTGCACAGACTTAAATGCAGAAATGGATGCTTGGTTTTCAGTTAGGAAGTCGTTGTACTCTTTTAAGTTCAGCACGCCTTCTTCAATACGAAGTTTTAAGCGACCTGCTTTAAAGTCCTCACGCATTTGCATGAGTTCAGTTTCAGACACTTCATAGAATTTAATTTGGTCAAAGAAGCGCAATAACCACGGCTTGCCTTGTTCAAAGTCGGCATTTTTACGGTAGCGTGACCACATTTGCGTGGTACGACCAACAAACTGATAGCCTCCCGGACCTTCCATGCCGTAGACACACATATATGCACCGCCAATACCCACGGCATTTTCAGGTGTCCATGTCCGTGCAGGATTGTATTTCGTCGTCACTAAACGCTGGCGAGGATCAAGTGGTGTTGCCACAGGTGCACCTAGATACACATCGCCCAAACCCATGACCAAATAACTCGCGTCATAAACCACATCTTTGACCGCTTGTTTGTCTTTTAAACCATTAATACGACGGATAAACTCAATATTGTCAGGACACCATGGTGCATCTGGACGTACCGTTTGCATATAACGCTCTGTCGCTAGCTGGGTTTGTGAATCCTCCCAAGCAAGTGGTAAATACACAGTCCGTGACGGTACTTGCATTTGGGTCACATCAGGCAATTCTGCTTCAGCCACTTGCAATAAACGCAGTAAATCAAGTTGATCAAGCTTGATCGAATCAAAATGGATTTGCAGTGAACGGATGCCCGGTGTCAGGTCAATAATCCCTGTGATATTTTGCTTTTCAACCCATTGCATGAGTGCATGAATACGGAAGCGTAAGTTTAGATCAAGCACCAACTCACCATATTCCACCAACATGTAGTTGTTTCCGGCAGGACGATACACCACATCAGGCGCACCATTTTCACCTTTTAAGGTATCAAGCAAGGCATTTTTTAAGGTTGCGAGTTCAGGATAGAACGACTCATCAAATGCGACAGCTTGGGTATCTGAAGCTTCTAGTTGCGCATGATATTTTTCATTCAGCATTTTGGCTTGGTGATAGCTCACAGGCACAAATTTAACTTTGTCTCCTGCTTTCAATTGACCGAGTTTCCAAAGCTCAGAATTAATCACCACGGCAGGACAAACAAAGCCTCCTAAACTTGGACCATCTGGACCCAATATAATCGGCATATCACCAGTGAAATCAATCGCACCAATGGCATAAGCATTGTCATGAATATTTGATGGATGCAGACCTGCTTCACCACCATCCTCACGTGCCCATTCTGGTTTTGGACCAATGAGACGAATACCGGTACGGCTTGAGTTAAAGTGAATCTCAAAGGTATTGGAAAAGAAAGTATCAATATCATTTTTGGTGAAGAAATCAGGCGCACCATGTGGGCCGTACATCACCGCAATTTCCCACTCATGACTAAACGTTGGCACTTGTTCAGGCGCAAGCGCTGTCACTTGTTTAGATGTAAATGCCGTGATTGGCAACATATCTCCAATCAATAAATTACGACCGGCATGACCACCAAACTGACCAAGGGTAAAGGTCGCTTGTGAACCTAAATATTCGGGTACATTCAGACCACCTTTAATCCCGATATAGGTGCGACAACCTGTGGCGATTTTTCCACATTTTAGAATCTGACCTTTGCGCACATTCACGGTTTGCCACATTGACACAGCCACACCATCAAGGGTTGATGGCATATCGCCACCGGCAAGCACGATTTGGCTGTCACAATGGAATTTTAGAGTTGGACCTTGTAGCGTACATTCAAGCCCTGCAGTGTTATAACCATTGCCAAGCAATTGGTTTGCTACATTGAGTGACAGTGGATCAATTGCACCAGATGGTGGCACACCGACATCCCAATATCCCAAACGACCTGTCACATCTTGCACAGAAGTTTGAATGCCTGATTGCAACACTTCAATTTTTTGGGTTTTCCACTCAAATGTATTTAAGAATCGTGTGGTTTGCGTACCGGCTTTAAATACATCACAATCGATAATATTTTGTAGATATTCAAGATTGGTTTCGATGCCTGCAACCGATGTTTTGGCGAGTGTTTCGGTCATTGCAACAATTGCAGAGTCACGATTGTCTGAAGTCACAATAATTTTAGCAATCATCGGATCATAAAATGATGAGACATTTGAACCGGTTTCCACCCATGTTTCATTACGGGCATTAGCATCAAACTCAACATGTGTCAGTAAACCGGCACTTGGTTGGAAGTTTTTAATTGGATCTTCAGCATATAAACGCACTTGAATTGAATGACCTTTCGATTCAAGTTGTTCTGTTGGTGCAATCCAATCCCCACTGCCTAAAGTAACCATCCATTCCACAAGATCTACACCAAAGACTTGCTCCGTCACACCATGTTCAACTTGCAGGCGGGTATTCACTTCTAAGAAATAGAATTCCTGTGTGTCGGTATCCATCACAAACTCAACTGTACCTGCCGAACGGTAATTTACCGACTGCATCAGCCCAATCGCAATCGATTGAATATAAGCACGTTGATCATCATTGATATGTGGTGCTGGGGTTTCTTCCACAACTTTTTGATTACGGCGCTGTACCGAACAATCACGTTCACCTAAAGCTAAAACTAAACCTTTACCATCACCAAAAATCTGTACTTCGATATGACGGGCATTCTGTACAAATTTCTCAAGGTATAAACCGGCATCTTTAAAGTTGGCTTGGGCAAGATATGAAACCGTAGAATAAGCATCTTTCAGCTCTTCTTCATTCCATACCAAACGCATACCAATACCACCGCCACCTGCAGTACTTTTCAGCATCACAGGATAACCAATACGATTGGCTTCAAGCAGTGCTTCGGCTTCATCTGCCAATAATTGACTACCCGGCAGTAAAGGTACATTGGCTTGAATCGCAAGTTCTCGTGCCGTATGTTTTAAGCCAAATGATTTCATTTGTGCCGAATTTGGCCCTAAAAATACTATGCCTTGAGCTTCACAGAGATCACAAAATTCTGCATTTTCAGATAAGAAACCATAGCCCGGATGAATCGCTTCAGCGCCTGTTTGCTTTGCGACTTCTAAAATTTTATCGACATTTAAATAACTTTGGCTGGCAGGACTATCACCAATAAATACAACTTCATCGGCTAAGGTCACATGCAAAGAATCACGGTCTGCTTCGGAATACACAGCAACAGATTGAATGCCTAATTTTTTGAGTGTACGGATCACTCGACACGCGATTGCACCACGGTTGGCAATGAGGACTTTATTAAACATGGTATTACTCCTCACCTTCACGGATGATCAGTTGAATTTTTGTAGGGTGATAAGCATTACATGGGTTATTCAGTTGTGGGCAATTAGAAATGAGGACAATTAAATCCATTTCGGCTTTAATCTCGACATATTTTCCCGGTGCAGAAATACCGTCATCAAATTTCAAATGACCATCCGCAGTCACAGGTACATTCATAAAGAAGTTAATGTTTGGGCCAATATGGCGCACATTTAAGCCATGTTTTTTGGCAATAGGATGCTGAGATAACGCAATCATGAAATTGTTACGGCAACTGTGCATTGGATATTTGTCATTTGCATAACGAACGGTGTTGCTTTCACATGAACATGCACCGCCTAAAGTATCGTGACGACCGCAGTTATCATCATGAATGCTGGCAATTTTATTGCCAAAGTTGGTGTATAAAGCTGTGCCTTTTTCTAAATAGATCTGTTGGTTAATGGCTAAGGTATCCGTAGCGCTATAGCGTTCTTCAGGGTTTTGGCTCGAGATAAACAAGGTATCCACCGCTTGATTGCCTTCGAGGTCAACGATCCGGAAATACTGCCCTTTTTTGACTTCGCACATCCAAGCTTCACCGGCAGGACATACTTCGCTTAACACTGATTTTTCAAAATTTTGTGTTGGATTTACTAATGCAGTCATGATCATTCCCCTCAAGCCGTTAAAGCGTAATAGCGTTTATTATTTTGAAAAGCACGTTGATTTTGCGGGCAAGAATCACGGCAAACATCGGTATCTGCCAAAGGCAACGCCTTAAATAAACTTAGCTGTACATCAGCAGGGTTATATTCTTCTGCTTGAGATAATCCATGTGGTGCACTAGATAAAAAGACCAAACAATCCATTTCAAAGCGCAGTTCAATGACTTGATTTGTATTGTCCGATGCAACATAACTTAAGTTGCCATTGTCATCAGGTTGAACTTTAGAGAATAAATTTAAAGTACTGCTCAGGTCTGTTGCAGATAAACCAAACTTGGTCATTTCAAGCAATAAGCTATCTTTGCCGTTGCGGTACATATCATTACGGGCATCTTGGAAAGTTTTACTGCCAAATTGGTTTTCAATTTGTGATGCGGTACTTGGTGCACAAAACGCATCATTCCAAGCGTGATCATCTTTGACTATCGAGATCATGGCACGTCCTAAATCCGACGCCAAAATATGACCTGTACTTAAATACGCCGTGTGTTGCCCTTTAAGGCTATCTGGCATGTTGTAGCGCTCAAGCTTATCTTCACTGTTTACACAGTACAGCGACACATTGGCATTTTGCCCTAGCGATTTAATCTGTAATACTGCCCCACGCTGAATACGCGCTGACCAGTGGTGTCCACCCGGTAAAAGTTCAGTCCATAGTTCTTTATCATCATGATAATGTGTTGTGCTCATTGCAGCCTCTGCCTAATTCTTAACTATTTACCTCCCGGGCTTTTATCCCTCCGTGCAGCTTTGCTTTGAATTAAAACGAAGCCGTGAACTCTCGGTCGCAGTCATACATAGAAATGTATCGGAACCCTAGTTCACTTTATGATGTATATAGAAAAGCAAAGGCTGTGCCAATTTGGTATTACGGTTTGAATAAAACGTAATACTAAGGCTTTTAGGGTTCGTTTTTGATGCTTAAGCTGCAGTATTGGTTTTAAATTGCGCTATTTTTGAACTGTCCATCTGCTTAGGTATGCATCATCCTTGTGCATGTGCAATCATGGTTAAGTGTTTTTGAATTTATATTTTTTAGATTTCTTCAAAATAAAAAGCCCAATGTCAGCATTGGGCCTTTCCTGTGATGTTTGCAAATAAGCTGCTTACGCTTTTAACCAGCTGCTTTATAAAATGGTACCGAGCCATTCACAGTTACACGATGCATAATGCGGTGCGCATCACCATAGTCAAACAGCGCTTTGTGCTGCGTACAGCGGTTGTCCCAAATAGCGACATCACCTTCTTGCCATTTCCAGCGTAAGTGAAATTCTTCCTTCACCGCATGTTCAAACAAGAATGTCAGCAGCTTATCGCTCTCTTGTGCATTCAATTCGTTAATATGCGTTGTAAATCCTTCATTTACAAACAACACTTCAGCACCAGTTTCAGGGTGTGTACGTACGACCGGATGCACCACTGGCGGGTTTTTACGGAAACTATTTTCAAGGCGTTCGCGGTCTGCTGCTGTTGTACCAAAGCGCTCTAATGGAAAAGATTTACGAATATCATGTGTTGCTGTTAAACTGCGTAGTTGCTGTTTTAAATCTTCACTGAGCGCATTAAAAGCAGCAGTACCGCTGGCCCAGAGCGTATCACCGCCAAACTCAGGGATTTTAATGGCTTGCAGCATACAGCCCAATGGCGGTTTCTGACTAAATGTCACATCGGTATGCCAAAGATCATTGTCTCTTAAATCTTGTCTGTGGCTATCCAGTACAATCACTTCTGGAGCATCTTCCATCGCAGGGTAAATCGGATGAATATGCAAAGTACCAAAGGTTTTTGCCAACCTCACTTGCGACTGTGCGCTAAGCGCCTGCTTTCTAAAAAAGATCACTTGATGCTGCAATAGTGCTTGTTTTATTTCCAGCAGCACCGGTGTATCGGCATGGTTTAAATCGATACATTCAATAACGGCGCCAATGTTTGGGTTAATTTGCTTCGCTTGCAATGACATAATTAAATCTTCTTCAATCTCTAAATCTATTTACAGCTGTTGGCCATACCAAGGCGCCAACTGCTTTTGCAGCCAACGTAAAAATAACTCAAAACTTACTGCGACAATCGCGATCACAATAATTCCAAGAATCACAGTATCAGTAATTAGGAACTGAGCCGCAGACTGCACCATAAAACCAATACCGCGATCAGCAGCAACCAACTCTGCAGCCACCAGTGTTGACCAGCCCACGCCCAAGCCAATGCGCACACCCGTTAATATGTGCGGCAAAGCTGTAGGTAAAATCACATATTGCAAAACCTGCAAGCGCGTTGCGCCTAAAGATAATGCTGCACGTTCACGGTTTTTTTGATGGCTGATCACACCATGCGCACTGCTAATAATAATTGGCGCCAAAATTGAAAAGAAAATCAGCAGCACTTTGGTGGTTTCACCAATACCAAACCAAATCACCAATAACGGTAAATACGCAAGCGGTGGAATGGGACGGAGTAGCTCCACAAGTGGATCAAATACAGCACGTACCCATTTGTTGAGTCCCATCCATAAACCTAAAGGCACACCAATCACAATAGCAGCAATCAGTGCGCTAAACACACGGCCAATACTTTCAGCCAAATGCTGCCAAAGTGTGGCTTTCATAAAACCTTGCTGGCTGACTTCAATAAACTTCTGCCATACCGCTGCTGGACTTGGTAAAAAAAGCTCAGGAATAATTTTCAAAGTGGTTACGACAAACCAAAGCACCAGCAAGCTCAGCACGCTGCCGATGCTCACAATAAGTGGTAAATTTTTTCTAAATATAGAAGTAGAGGAACTTCTGTTTAATGTTGCTGCTTCTGCACGATTTTCGCTTAGATGAGCCTTATTTAATTTTTGAATTTGTGTATTCATATTAAGACTCCACCGCATGTAATTTTTGCGCTTTTAAGCGTTCAAACAACATTTCACGCAGCTGAATAAACTGCGGATCAGATTTAATCGCACGTATAGATTCGCCTTTACGGTAGCGCTCAGCAAAATCTAGCTTGAGCGTTTCAACAATCGTCCCCGGACGCGCTGTCATCAGTACTAATTGATTGCTTAATAAAAGCGCCTCTTCAATATCATGGGTAATGAGGAAGAAACCTTTTTTCTCTTTAATCCATAAATTCAGCACAAACTCCTGCATGCTTTCGCGGGTAAATGCATCGAGTGCGGCAAAAGGTTCATCCAGCAAAATAAATGGTGCATGACTAATCAAGGCACGTGCAATACCGACGCGCTGTTTCATACCGCCTGAAAGTTCCCAGATATTGGCATTTGCCACATGCGACAGTCCGACGGTATTTAAAATAGATGCAACTTGTGACTTTATCTCTGTACTTTTTAAGCCTTTTAATTTCAAAGAAAATGCCACGTTATCTGCCACATTCAACCAAGGCAGTAAGGCATGTTCTTGAAAAACCACAGCACGTCTTGCATCTGGGCCAGTTAGAACTTCATCATCAATTTTGACTTGGCCTGCACTCACCTGTTGAAAACCCGCCAAAATATTTAAAAGCGTCGTTTTGCCGCAGCCAGACTCGCCAAGTACAACTGTTAAAGTCGATTCAGGAACGTCCAAATTGATATTTTTTAGTACAGCCACCTCATTTTCAGGATAGGTCAGGCTAATATTTTCCGCTTTTAAGATACTCATTTTCACATCCTTAAGGCTGAACAAATAAGGCTGTTACATTGCCTTTATAGTCGGCTTTGACTTTATCTACTTTGCCTTGGGCTTTTAAAAAGGTCGCTGTATCTAAAATATTCTTGGCAAAATCTGTGCTGAAACTTTGAGCTTGCTGCTGCTGGTTCAAATAAATATTGCCTGATAGCAGTAATGGAATATCTTTCGCATCAGAACCGGTTAATTGCGCAATGCTATTGATATAAGCAGTATTCGCTTCAAACGCTTTCGGATCTTGATTGTATTCATCTATTTTCTTTAAAGAAGTTTGAACGAAAGATTTTAAAAACTCTGGATTTTGCTCTGCAAAGTCTTTACGAACTACCCATACATCAAAGGTTGGTGCGCCCCATTCTGCAACTTGCTTAGAATCGGTCAGAACTTTACCTGTGGCACTCGCCTTGCTTAAAGCAGGTTCCCATACATAAGTCGCGTCAATATCACCACGTTCCCACGCTGCTGAGATTTCAGGCGGGCGCAAATTAATAATTTTGACCTCAGCCTCAGATAAATTCCAATGCTTTAATGCAGAAAGCAGGCTGTAATGTGCTGTAGAAACAAAAGGGACAGCAATGGTTTTACCCTTTAAGTCTTCAGGTTTTTAAATGCCTGATTTATTGCTCACCACTAAGGCTTCTGAAGCACCCAGTTTTGCTGCGATAAAAAACACTTCAATAGGTAAATCACGGCTGGCGGCAGCAGCTAAAGGACTGGTACCAATATTGCCAATACTGACATCACCTGATGCCAAAGCATTTACAACGTCTGCGCCCGTATCAAATTTTTTCCACTCAATCGGCTGTTGACTGTCTTTTTCATAGTCGCCATTGGCCTGCGCCACTTTGCTCGGATCAACACCCGTTTGATAGGCAATGACTACCGCTTTCTGCTCTTTTTGCGCAGCCGTTGAAGTGTCAGGAGTAGATTTTTTAGCTTGGAAATATACGAAAGCAGCGATCGCCACAATGACGATCGCCGTAATAATTAAAGGTTTAGATTTGCCGCTCATATTTTTTTCATAAAAAGTGATAACTAATTCACATACTAATCAGTCAGCTTTATGATGAAAAATAAGTTAATTGACAATATTTATCACAAAATTGCATTTATCGATTAGTGGAATACTTATGCTTTTATTCACTAAACGTCTAGCAATCAATTTTCTGCACGAGATCTTTTAATGGTATTTTTTACTTCACTAAGATTTCATGAAACATATGACGTAGCCATTGATGGCTGGTTTTATGATGGCAAGACATATGCCAATATTGCTTCACGCCATAGGTTGGAAACGCAATCGGCGCATCAAATATTTTTAAGTTGCCGCGCGAAAGCAATACTTCACTCAAGTAGTACGGCACAGTTGCAATCGCATCAGTGTCTTGCACAACCAAGCCCACACCTAAATAACTAGGTAACCGCATCAAAATATCACGTTTTAAATCAAGGTTAAGCAGCTCATTTTCAATATGGTAGTGCCCCATCCCTGCATCAATATCAATGTGCGACTCTGATAAATATTGCTCAGTTGTAATGGTGTCACCCGTTAATCGTGGATGATCCTTAGCTGCAATCACCACATAATATTGCTCAAACAATTTTTGTTGATAAAAGCCGCTTTCCAAATGCGGTAAAAACCCCAATGCTAAATCAATTTCACCATTCGCCATCTGATAACTGGTTTCAGTGGTAATCGGGCGTACATTCAGGCGTATTTGTGGCGCGTGTTTTTTTAGATATTGGCTGATTTTGGGCAATAAAACCAAATGCGAAACATCGGTCATGGCCAAAGTAAATTGTTGATCTGAAATGGCTTGATCAAAATTAATCGTAAAATTATTAATGGCTTCGACTTTACTCAAGGCTTCGCTGACTAAAGGAAATAATTGACGCGATAACTCCGTAGGCACCATTTCATTGCCGATACGTAAAAATAATGGGTCGTTATAATGCTGTCGTATTTTATTTAAAATATTACTGACTGTAGGCTGACTCATCTGCAAGTGTTCAGCAGCTTGCGACACATTTTTGTACTTATAAACATGAAAAAAAATGCTAAGAAGTTTACAGTCCAATTCAAACACGAAAGATTTAATCCCTAATTAAATATTGCAAGTTATGCTGTGCATCATCTGCTGAATTATACAAAAAGCCAATAACGAAATATTACTTTTATTGCAGATGAAACGCCAGTTTAGCCTGCTCAGTTGCATTTGGCTTTTCAACACTCCAATCCGTCCGCATAATAGACCCAGCACGAATTTGGATATCAACATGCTTCAAGGAAAAAAACTGGTTTGTTTTGATTTAGATGGCACACTTATCGACTCTGTTGGCGTGTGGAATCAGGTCGACGCAGATTTGATTCAACAGTTAACTGGACAAAGCATCCAACTGGGTTTAATTCAACGTGAACGTGACATTCAGCTGCAATTATTTAAAAACACACCAGACCCTTACTTAATGTACTGTAACTATCTAAAAGATACATATAAGATTGAACAACACACGGCAGATGAAATCAAACAGCAACGATATGCCATTTCACAGCATTTTTTAGAACATATCATCTTGCTTAAACCACATGCAGCGTTATTTGTTCAACAGCTCATTCAGCAAGGCATTCAAGTGGCAATTACCACCACGACCAGCTTGCAAAATATTTATCGATATCAAAAAAATATCAACATTTATCCAAAGCTGCATTTTGAAAATAGCTTTGATCTGATCCTGACCCGTGAAAGTGTCAAAAATATTAAGCCGCATCCTGAAGTCTATTTACAGGCGATTGAACATTTTGCAGTTCGACCTGAAGAATGTTTAATTTTTGAAGATTCACTCATTGGTGTAGAAGCTGCAAATGCAGCAGGCATTGAAGTGGTTGCGGTGTATGACGCATATTCAGAGCACGAAATTGAGCAAATCAAAAATAAAGCGGATTATTTTATCCATGATTTCTCTTCGGTTCTGAACTGAGTTAAAGCAAATAAACATTCGCTTTAAAGTTAAAAAAGCAGCCCAATTTAGAGGCTGCTTTTGATATTTTTGCATCAATAGATAATTGATCTATTTTACTTTTTTATAAATGGATCCAGACCCGACTAAATTTCCCGTTTTTTCGTCAATCGCAAATTCAACAGCACCTGTCCCAGAGTTTACAGCCAGTAACCCAGATTCAGCAACAGACGCAGGTACAGGATTTTTCTTTTCAGATTTACCACTTTTTTTATCTTTTAAAGTATTGGTAATGAAATAGTTTTCACCATTTTTACTAATAATCAGCGCATTTTCAAGTTGCGGATCTACTGCGGTATTTTGCCATGTTCCAGCATAATCAGGCGCTGGACTTTGTTTACATGCAGTGAGGAGAACTGCGAACAACATCGCAGAAAATAATTGAATCTTTTTCAAAATACTGACCTTCTTTGTCAATGAGTTTTGCATTATAGAAAGCCTTGAAGAGAACTTAAGACCGTTCATGTTGTGCAAAAGTTGCAAACCAAGTCCTGCTGTTTTTCTTTTGTCATGTTTTGAAACATTTGTAGTCTTTCATAATAAATAAGCCCACTTGATCGTGGGCTTATTTAAATATTTTCAATCTTTAGATTTATACGATTTGACGCATTGAACCGGTTTCTTCAAAAGTGGCATGCCAAGACAAAGCCTCTTTTAAAATATGCGGCGTTTGACCACCAAGCTCACATGCGCGTTCAAAGTAGCTCAACAATGCTGCGCGATAATCTGGATGTGCACAGATTTCAATGACTTTACGTGCACGCTCACGTGGTGAAAGACCACGTAAATCTGCCAAGCCCTGCTCTGTAACCACGATGTCAACGTCGTGGTCAGTATGGTCGGTATGACTCACCATTGGCACCACAGATGAAATCGCACCACCTTTTGCAATCGACTTGGTTACGAAAATGGCAATGTGCGCATGACGAGTAAAGTCTCCTGAACCGCCAATACCGTTCATCATTTTCGTACCCGTCACATGGGTCGAATTTACGTTTCCGTAAATATCAAACTCAAGCGCCGTATTAATCGCGATAATGCCTAAACGTCGAATGATTTCAGGGTTATTAGATAGCTCTTGTGGACGTAACACAATTTTGTCTTTGTACTGATCAAAATTGTTCATCACGTGCTGTGCACAAGGCTCAGATAACGTCATTGAACAGCCTGAGGCAAATTTCATTTTTCCAGAATCAATTAGCTGGAAAGTACAGTCTTGTAGTACTTCTGAATACATTTCCAAATCATGGAAATTAGAATGCTCAAAACCAGCAAATACAGCATTGGCAATCGAACCCACACCTGACTGTAGCGGGCCCAAATTTTCAGGCAAACGCCCTGCTGCCACTTCACCTTCAAAGAAATCAATCAGATGCTGAGCAATCGCTAGGGTTTCAGCATCAGGTTCATCCATTTTAAACTGGGTATCTGGCAGATCATTCAACACAATAGCTGAAATCTTATCGGGGCTGACATTGATCCCAATCGTACCAATACGTTCACCAACCTGAGTCAGTGGAATTGGCCCACGGTTTGGTCGCGCTTTAGGCACATAAATATCATGTACACCTTCGAGCACTGGGTTAATCGTATTATCAATTTCAATAATCACATGATCTGCCATTTCAATGAAATTGGCTGAGTTACCACATGAACCTGTCGGAATAACTTGACCATCTTCTGTAATTGCAGTCGCTGCAATAACGGCCACATTAATGCGCGGTAAATTATGATGACGAATATTATCGGCCATTTCAGACAAGTGTTGGTCAATATACATGACCTCGCCAGCGTTAATGGCTTTACGTAAACCAGGATCTGCCTGATACGGATAACGACGTTCTATCGCATGCGCCGCATTGAGGCGACCATCGATACTATTTCCTAAACTAGCACCCGTTGCCAACGTGATACGAAGAGGATGTGAAACTGCATGATCTGCAAGTGCCAATGGAACCGTCTTTGCCTCACCTGCACCACCAAAACCACTTAAACCAACCACTGAACCATCTTGAATTAACTCAATCGCTTTTTCAGCAGACATTACTTTGTCGCGAAGGGAGAGTAAGCGAATGCGATCTAAACCATTCATAATTAAATCTCAAAAAATAAATATCTCAAAATAAACATCTTTTTTCGCCATCCCAGCGAACTGAGATAGCGTTTGTTATTGCTTATCTAAAAACGTACTTATCTAAAAGCTTACTTATATAAATTGAGGCAAATTAAATCAGTTCAACCGCAATTGCAGTTGCTTCACCGCCACCAATACACAGTGCTGCGACACCTTTTTTACCGCCAGTGCGTTTTAAGGCATGAATCAGCGTCACAATAATACGTGAACCTGATGAACCTAGTGGGTGACCAAGTGAGCAAGCACCACCATGAATGTTCACTTTTGCTTCATCTAAGTTAAATCCATCAATCGCCAGCATTGTAACCATGGCAAATGCTTCATTGACTTCCCACAGGTCAACTTCTTGTGCATCCCAACCGGCTTGTGCAAGTACTTTCTCAATAGCACCGACTGGAGCAATCGTGAACTCTGACGGATGCTGTGAATTTGTAGCATAAGCAACGACTTTTGCCAGTGGTGTTAAACCACGTGCTTGGGCCGTTTCTTCTGATGTAACCACCAAAGCAGATGCACCGTCAGAAATTGAGCTGGCATTGGCAGCTGTGATCGTGCCGTCTTTTTTGAATGCAGGACGCAGTGTAGGGATTTTTTCAGGCTTAGCACTTAAAGGCTGTTCATCTGTGTCAACAACGACGTCACCTTTACGGCTTTTAACGGTAACCGGCACGATTTCATTTTTAAAGAAACCACCTTGAATCGCTGCAACGGCTTTATTGAGTGAGTTGATGGCAAAAGCATCTTGCTGTTCACGGGTATAGCCTTTTTTATCTGCCATATCTTGTGCAAGGATGCCCATCGACAAACCTGTCTCAGCATCTTCTAGGCCTTCTTGAAACATGTGGTCTGTGGTTTTACCATGACCCATACGATAGCCTGAACGCGCTTTTTCAAGTAAATATGGCGCATTTGACATCGACTCCATACCACCAGCAACCACAATATTGGCCGAACCGGCTTTAATCGCATCAGCTGCTTGCATCACTGCCTTCATGCCTGAACCACAAATTTTATTAATCGTGGTGGCACCCGTTGTATCTGGTAAGCCTGCTTGACGCATCGCTTGGCGTGCAGGACCTTGTTTAAGACCAGCCGGTAATACACAGCCAAAAATAACTTCGTCAATATCTGTAGGTTCTAAACCTGCACGTGCAACAACAGCCTGAATCGCTGCAGCACCTAAGTCTGGGGCTGTACAAGATGAAAGTGAACCCTGAAAACCACCCATCGCTGTACGTACGCCATCTACAATTACAATCATTTCTTATTTCATCCTGTTTTAAATCTTTTAACCCCAAGGAACCATGACTGGTTCCTCAGATTTTCCATCTTAATGTTTTTCACAGTGGTTTCGATGAAACTTTAAGATTGAGCGGTGAAGTATTCTTCAGATAGCTGCATGATAAGTTCAGAACCTGCTTTAATGCGTTGAGCACGGGCAGCAAGGTCAGGTAGAACTTTCTCAACATAGAAATCTGCGAGTACCAGTTTGTTTTGGAAGAAGCTCTCTGGTTTTGCAGCCGCAGCTTTGCTAATACGTGCAAACATATAAACAAAGCTGAGTAAACCAACTGCATGCAGATAATCGACTGCAACCGAACTGCTAAAGTCTGGTGTAGTTTTAGATTGTTCAATAATGAATTGCGTTAATGCTTCAACTTCGTCAGAAACTTGCAATGCTGCAGATTTAACTTTTGAATCTGCCATGGTTGCAGCAAAATCACGAATTTCAGTAATGTATTCGGCAATAAATGCACCATTACATTTCGTGGTTTTACGTCCAATTAAATCAATCGCTTGTACGCCATTTGTGCCTTCGTAAATCTGTGAAATACGTAAGTCACGAATGCATTGCTCCATACCCCATTCACGGATATAGCCATGACCACCAAAGCACATTTGCGCTTCTAAAGTAGCTTGTAGGGCTGTATCTGTTAGGTAGGCTTTTGCAATAGGTGTCAATAAAGCCACGCGGTCATTGGCTTTTTTCACAGCAGCTTCGTCAGTTGAATATTTTGTAATATCCAGTTGCTGGCCAACATACACAGCAAATGCACGAGATGCTTCGTTGTTGGCGCGTACATTCAACAACATACGACGTACATCACCATGTACTAAAATAGAGTCTGCTGGTTTTTCAGGAGATTTTACACCTGTCGCAGAACGACCTTGTAGACGATCAGTCGCATACTGTGCAGCATTTTGGTAAGCAAATTCTGCTGCGCCAATCCCTTGGATACCCATCGATAAACGTTCGTAGTTCATCATGACAAACATCGCCGCAAGACCTTCGTTTTCTTTACCAACGATATAACCTTTGGCACCATCAAAGTTCATAACACACGTTGCAGAACCTTTAATACCCATCTTGTGTTCAATTGAACCCGCTGATACGGCATTACGTTCACCGACTGAGCCATCGGCATTGACATGGAATTTTGGAACGATAAACAATGAAATACCACGTGAACCCGCAGGTGCATTTGGCGTTTTTGCTAACACAAGATGGATGATGTTTTCACACAGATCATGTTCACCACTGGTGATGAAAATTTTCGTGCCTGTAATGTTAAATGAACCATCTTCATTCGGCTCTGCTTTGGTTTTAATGATCCCCAAATCAGTCCCTGAATGTGGTTCAGTTAAACACATAGTGCCTGACCATTCACCCGTATAAAATTTTGGAAGATAGGTTTCTTTTTGCTCTTGCGAAGCACGGTCATTAATCGCCATACCTGCACCCACAGTCAGTAGTGGATACAACATAAATGATGGATTGGTACTCCAAATCATTTCGTCAGCAAGTACCGTCAACATTTTCGGCATGTTTTGGCCGCCCCATTCTTCAGAAGCGCCTAAACCAACCCAACCACCTTCAGCGAATTGTTTAAAAGCGTCTTTAAACCCTGTAGGCGTAGTAACAACACCATTACTAAACTGCGCACCACCTTCTTCATCTGCAGTACGGTTCAAGTCTAGAATAACGTTTTTAGAAAACTTAGCCATTTCTTCTAAAATGGCATTTGCAGTCGCCATATCAATATGAGCTAAGTTTTCATTTGACTGCCAGAACTCATCTGCATTGAATACATCATTTAAGATGAAGTCCATGTCCTTTAACGGCGCATTGTATATTGGCATTGTACTTTCCTTTTCTACAGGCTTTGTCAGCGTCTTTGACAAAGTACTTTTTTAAAGTTGCACGCTCCCGCACAAAATCATCAAATCAATTTTGTGTGGATTTTTTAAAGATCTGTTTTTTCAGATAGATATCTAAAATGGATATAGATAATGTGTTTTTACCGACAAGTGGAAAATAACCACCTGATATTTTGAGCAGCATTATTTTATTACAATTAAATAAATTTATTGAATTGAATAAATTTATAATTGGTAATTGATTAAAACTAAACATAATAGTACCTATAATCATGTTTAATTTAGGGTGTATTAATAACATAACAACCAAGACCGTTTTGTTAAATGCTGCTTTTGTTGTAAAAGCGAAAAGACAATAAATTAAAAAAAATAAAAATGGAATTTTATTTCAAAAAAATGACCTCAAGGGTTCAGTTTTATTGACATTAATTTTATGCTATGAATTCTATATGTTTTACGCACTCTACTAATGTGTTTATTTTTAAACCAATTTATGTAATATTTGAGACCATAGTGGAATGTAAGATTCACAAGATTTAGCTTAAGCTAGGCTTGTTCACCCTCAAGATGTTTATGGAACAGTTATCATGAGTTCAGTACGCCAACAAAATTTTATCCTTCGCAAGGAAAAAATTTTAGCCATGGCAGAAACCCTGCTATTAGATAATAATCAAGACATCACCTTAAGTGAGTTAGCTTGTGAACTAGATATTGCCAAAGGCACGATTTATAAACATTTTAAAAGTAAAAACCAATTATATTTAGAACTGATTATCTTAAATGAAAAACGATTATTAGAAATTTCAAAAAAATATAATCATGATATTAAAACTTATGTTTCACAATATATGCTTTATAATATGTTGAATTCTAATAGAACTATATTATTACATGTCATTGAAGAACGCTTAACGAATAATGAACGTAAATTAAAAGAGTTATTTGAAGAGCTCTATCGTGTTCGTGAAGAACGTATTATTGAAATTAAGGATATGACCAGTGATTATCTAAAATCACTTGAAAGCGCAATGTCGATACGTGATTATTTATCTTATATTTGGACGGTCACTTATGGTGCATCCCTACTCCTCAATTCAACGCATTATCAAAAATCAATCGGTTCACGTGAACGCTTAATCAAGCTATATATTAATCAGGCGCTGATGACGCCAGATAAAATTTCAGCCGTATAGAATTGATTTATAAATAAAAAAGCCGAACAATTGCTCGGCTTTTTTTTCATTAAACAATATCTAGGTTATGCAATCACAGGTGGGAAGCCATCTTCGGTTAAAGCGCTAATCAATTGCTCTGCACTGGCACTAGATTCAACGTCAACTAATTTTGTAGCTACATCAATAGTGACCGTTGCATTTTCGTCTAAGTCTTTAATCGTTGCTGTTACGCTACGGGCACAACCACCGCATGTCATATTATCAATACGAAATTTCATGATATTCATCCTTCTTTTCTAATAACAACACTATAAACCTTGCCACGATTGTAAGGTCAAGCTGGTTTAAATCTTTGCTGTATGGCAGCACTCAGCCATGCCCGTTTCGATTTGATTTAAAATCGTACAATCGGCTTGATCATTACCGGCACAGCCATCTACAGATTGTTGCAAGATCTCAACCATGGCCTGTAAGTCTGCGATTTTTTGATTTAAGGTCTGGATATGTTTTAACGCCAATGCTTTAACTTCTACACTTTGCCGACTTTGATTTTTCCAAAGCCCAAGTAAATCTTTCATTTGTTCAGAAGAAAAACCTAAATCACGCGCATGTCTTAAGAAACTCAAGGTTTTAATATCGGCTTCCGAGTAAATTCGATAGCCTGCATCGGTGCGCTGCGCATTATTTAACAGCCCAATCGATTCATAATAGCGGATCATTTTTGCAGAAATGCCCGATGCTTTCGCTGCTTGTCCAATATTCATCTCAAGACTCCTGAAAAACTGGCCCTTTAAATGCTTTTAAACGTAAGGCATTTGACACAACAAACACCGATGAAAGTGCCATTGCACCTGCGGCGAACATAGGTGAAAGCAGTAGGCCAAAGAATGGATATAACACACCTGCAGCGACAGGAATCAATGCTGCATTGTAAATAAATGCCCAAAATAGGTTTTGGCGAATATTATTCATCGTGGCTGTGCTCAGTGCGATTGCTGTCGGTACCATTTGTAAATTACCCGACATGAGCACCACGTCCGCAGCCTCTATCGCCACATCTGTCCCTGTACCAATAGCCATGCCGACATCTGCTTGCGCAAGTGCAGGCGCATCATTAATGCCATCGCCGACAAAACAAACAACACCATGTTCTTTTTTCAACTGTTGTACAGATTGCACTTTTTGGTCTGGCATTACTTCAGCGATCACATGATCAATCTTCAACTGTCGTGCTATGGCAGTGGCAGTATGTCGGTTATCGCCTGTAATCATGGCCACTTTCAGCCCTAAATCATGCAAAGCTTGAATGGCTGTAAAGGTTGTAGCTTTGATCGGGTCGGCTACAGCAACAATGGCAGCAAGCTGTTGATCGATCGATACATAGAGCGGGGTTTTCCCTTCATTGCCCATGCGTTCCGCCAGTGATGAAAAGATTTGTGTATCTAAACCAAGTTTATGCATCAAATGATCTGCACCGATATAAATGCTTTGTCCTTCAACAACCGCCTGAATCCCAGCACCAGTCACGGAATCAAACTGTTCGACCTCTAAAAGTTGCACTTGCATCTCTTTAGCAGCTTGTACAATGGCATAGGCAATCGGATGCTCAGATTTCTGCTCTACAGAGGCCAATAACTGAAATACGCGATCTTTATCAAAAGCTTCAGTGACTTCAAAATCAGTCAGTTTAGGTTTACCTTCCGTCAATGTCCCCGTTTTATCGACTGCAACCACTTGTGTATTTTTGAGTTGTTGTAAAGCTTCGCCTTTACGGAACAATACTCCAAGTTCTGCACCTCGCCCTGTACCGACCATGATAGATGTAGGCGTTGCCAAACCCATTGCACATGGACATGCGATGATCAGAACTGCTACAGCATTGACTAATGCATAGGTTAAACTCGGTTCAGGTCCAACTACATACCAAACTAAAAAGGTGATCAAGGCCAACGCCATCACCACCGGTACAAACCATAACGTGACTTTATCCACCAAAGCTTGAATCGGTAATTTTGAACCCTGAGCTTGTTCAACCATCTGGATAATTTGTGCCAAAACAGAATCTTGACCTACCGCAGTGGCTTGTATTTTCAAGGCCCCATTTTGGTTAATCGTTCCACCGACAACTTGATCACCGGCTTTTTTCTCGACAGGAATTGGCTCTCCACTGATCATCGATTCATCAATATAACTATTCCCAGACACCACAGTACCATCGACCGGACAACGTTCACCAGGCCTTATTTCAATCAGCATGCCTGTTTCAACATCACTAATCGGTAAATCTATAAAGGTGCCAGATTGCTCTACACGTGCAGTTTTGGGTTGCATGCCGACTAAGTATTGAATGGCTTGCGATGTTTTACCTTTGGCTTTCGCCTCCATAAAACGCCCCAAAAGAATCAACGCCACAATTACTGCGGCTGCTTCAAAGTACACATGAACCGTACCTTGCGGTAATAATTGCGGAGCAAATGTTGCAATACAAGAAAAACTATAAGCAGATAAAGTCCCGACTGCGACCAAAGAATTCATATCCGGGGCAAGTCGCGCAAGTGCTGGTATGCCGTGCTGATAAAAGCGTCTTCCGGGTAGGATTAACACCAAAGTGGTTAATATAAACTGAATATACCAACTATTTTGTGTCCCTAAATTATGCGCAATAAAATGATGAAACGCTGGAATCATGTGTGATCCCATCTCCAAGATAAAAACAGGAACAGCGAGTACCAATGCGATGATTAAATCACGTTTGAGTAACCGAGCTTCGTCGGCTTTTTTTTCTGCCATTGTCGGTTGTTGCTGCGTAGCAATGCTAGCACTGTATCCCGCTTTTTTAACTGCCGCGATCAATTCTTGTGTTTTTGAAGCGGGAGCCTGAACAAAAGCTTTTTCACTGGCTAAATTTACAGTTGCTTTATTGACACCATCAACAGCATTTAAGGCTTTTTCGACTCGTGCTACACATGAAGCACAGGTCATACCGTCAATATTTAATTCAATATTGGGCTGTGCAATATAAAAACCTGCTTTTTCTACGGACTTCGCCAATGCAGAATTTTCAACAGATGTCAATGCCGTAATCGTGGCTTTTTCAGTTGCCAAATTCACTTTTGCATCAATGACCTCTGGAACTGTCTTTAAGGCTTTTTCAACACGTGCAACACACGATGCGCAAGTCATCCCTTCAATTTCAAGTTCAAGCTGCTTTTGTGCAACGCCAAAACCTGCCTTTTCAACGGCCTGAATTACAGCAGAATAATCCACATTTTTATCACTCTGAACATGTGCTGTTTCAGTGGCTAAATTCACTTGAGCATCAGTGATGCCATCGACTTTTTTTAAGGCTTTTTCCACCCGTGCCACACAAGAAGCACAGGTCATCCCTTCAATAGCAAGTGTGCCGTCAAAAAGTTTGCGTTCTGTCGAATCTGTCATGGCAACATCCCAATCATATGTGCTTGTTTTAGGCTATAGCTTAAACTTTACCATAATGGGAAGGTCAAGTTTTTCTGACTCACAGCAAGGCTTTTCTTTAAGGTATAAAGAATTGCGAAGATTTAAAAACATAATCAATAATATTGAATAATGATTATTCAATTAGTTTATTTTTCTGATATTAAAACTACACCTTTCCTCATTATTCAGTAAGATAAAGATTCGTGACCACCAAACGAATTACTCTCTTTCGCATGTACAAACTGTCGAACATTTGCTTTAACTGCGCATATTTGTGTGCTTTTTTATTTTTAATTTTAAGTTGGAGTCTAGATCATATTGATGTTTGGCTCACTCAAGTGGTTATCCCTGCTGTCACGATATGCATACTCTTAGGCTTCCTGTTTAAATACATCGCTCGAAAGTTAGGACATGAACCGCCTAAACGAAAAATAAAACAACAAAATCCCAAAAACGATGATCAAGACGCGGCTTAAGATACTTATAAATAACGAAATCATCAATAAAAAAGCCCATTCAATTGAACGGGCTTTTTTTCATGTCAGAATTATTAGTCAGCACTAATATCTTCAAATAAAACTGAAGAAAGATAACGTTCACCACCATCCGGTAAAATGACCACAATGGTTTTGCCTGCATTCTCAGGACGTGCAGCAAGTTTTGCCGCAGCTGCCATTGCCGCGCCACTAGAGATACCCACTAAAATACCGTCATGAGTAGCCGTTTTACGCGCCCACTCAATTGCTTCAGCACTTTCAATACCGATCACTTCATCAACAAGGTCTAGATCTAAGTTACCCGGAATAAAGTTAGCGCCAATCCCCTGAATTTTATGTGGCCCAGGAGTCAGTGTTTCGCCTTTTTTCGCTTGGGCAATAATCGGAGATTCAGCCGGTTCTACCGCAACAGAATAAAGCGGCTGATTTTTCACTTTTTCAAAATAGCTTGAAATGCCTGAAATCGTACCGCCTGTACCTACACCTGAAACTAAAATATCCACTTTACCACCGGTCGCTTCCCAAATTTCTGGGCCAGTGGTCAATTCATGAATTTTAGGGTTTGCAGGGTTTTCAAACTGTTGTGGTAAATAATACGTTTCAGGATGTTCGGCAACGAGGCGCTGTGCTTCTTCGACCGCACCTTTCATGCCTTTAGCAGGTTCAGTCAATACGAGATTTGCACCAAAAGACTTCAACACCTTACGGCGTTCAATACTCATACTTGCTGGCATGGTTAATGTAATTGCATAACCTTTCGCAGCTGCAACAAATGCCAAAGCAATCCCTGTATTACCACTTGTAGGTTCTACAATATGCATACCCGGTTTTAATAAACCTTTTTCTTCTGCATCAGCAATGAGAGCTGCACCTACACGACATTTCACTGAAAATGCTGGGTTACGGCTTTCTACTTTCGCCAAGACCGTTGCTTCTGACTGAATCGCACGATTAATACGAACTAAAGGTGTATTACCAATCGCTTCAGCGTTATTACTATATACTGCGATACCTAAATTACTCGTTGCTGGAAAAGCTGAATCTGTTGTCATGACTATTTATCCCTTGTGTATTTATTGAATACGATCTTTAGATGATACAATTATTTTCAAAGTGTGCATGATTTTTTAAGCTAATGTCTTATATTTATGTGCATTTTGTGAAAGCTTGCACTAAAATCAAGCAATAAATTTAACTGATTAACTAAATTTAAACTTATAAAAATTAATGATATTTGATTTCATAAAAAACCATAGAAATTGTCTTATTTATTCAATGTATTAAGCCGTGATATCCGTATACTTGAGCTGTTGTTAATCGTATGGACATATCCAATGAATACCGATCTGGAAATCACTACTATGCGTGATTCTGCCGAATTAGTCGTGGGCGTTTTAAAGTCGCTGGCAAATACGGATCGTCTACTAATTTTATGTCATCTAGCACAGCAAGAATTGAATGTGTCTCAGATTGAAGAAATCACTGATATTAAACAGCCAACCCTCTCACAACAACTGATGATGTTACGCAAAAGTGATGTTGTGACCACGCGTCGTGATGGTAAGCAAATTTATTATTCAATTAAAGATGCAAATTTAGTTCAAGTTCTCAATACTCTTTACCAATTGTATTGCAACCAATCTTATAAATAACACTCAGTTATTTTAAAATTTCAAGCCAGACATGCTGTTCTTGCACCACTATAGATGAATCATCGCAATGGGCAGCAATTCAATATCTCAATTTACCCTCCAAACTTCTTCAAAATATCTATATTTATATCGAATATCCAAAGCTTTAAATCAGCTCATACTTTTCATTAATTCATTTAAAATGATGGTTTCTTACATATCCCGTAAATAAGCAGCGATATTGAACGGTCAAAATTTATTGCACAAGACTTCTTAGCACTTTTTGTGCATAATATATATGAAATTGTGATTTAGATAAGTTTATGTCAGATTTAAAACCTCATTTCTTACAGAAATTTCCTGCTTGGCAGTGGTTACAGCACTACAGCACTGTGAAATTTAAATCTGATGTACTTGCTTCGCTGATCGTGATTGCCATGTTAGTCCCTCAAGGTATGGCGTATTCCATGCTGGCAGGTTTACCCCCAATCATGGGTTTATATGCCAGTATTTTACCGATGATTGTCTACGCACTCATTGGTGGAAGCTCAACCTTATCGATTGGCCCTGTGGCAATCATTTCGATGATGACTTTCGCCACGCTCAATCCGCTATTTGAAGTTGGTTCGCCTGTTTATATTGAAGCCGCTACACTTTTGGCCTTAATGGTCGGCCTGATTTCTCTGATGCTAGGTGTACTACGTTTTGGTTTTTTAATTCAGTTGATCAGTCATCCTGTCATTAAAAGCTTCATTATTGCCTCGGCTCTGCTCATTGCGCTCGGTCAGTTTAAGTTTCTCGTCGATGTCCCGCTAAAAGCCAACAACATCCCTGAGTTTATTTTAAGTCTGTGGGAATACCTGAGTTTAACTCACTTTGCTTCACTCATCTTTGGTGTGCTGGCCATACTGTTTTTAATCTATGTACCAAAAATGTTGGCCACTCAATCAATTCAATCTCGATTCGGCTCTACTGCCTTTCTAAGTAAAGCACTTCCATTGATACTAGTGGTGATCTCAATTGCATCGGTGATGTTATTTGACCTGCAAAATGTCGGCATTAAAACCGTCGGTGAAATTCCTTCAGGATTTCCACCCTTAAGCTTTCCACATTGGAACTGGGAACTGGTACAAACCTTACTGCCCGGTGCAACAATGATTGCCATGATCAGTTTTGTTGAGTCACTGTCTATCGCCCAAGCCACTGCCTTACAACAACGAAGCCAACTTAATAGTAACCAAGAGTTGATCGCTTTAGGTTTAGCCAATCTAAGCGCAGGTGTTAGCTCTGCCTTTCCAGTGACGGGTAGCTTATCTCGTACAGTTGTTAATGCAGATGCAGGTGCAAAAACACCGATGGCTGGCGTGTTGTCGTCATTGCTGATTATCGTTGTCAGTCTCTACTTCACTGGTTTTTTCCAAGACTTACCTTTAGTCATTTTGGCGGCCACGATTATTGTTTCCATTTGGAAATTAGTCGACTTTAAACCTTTTGTGGATACATGGCGTTATTCAAAAGCTGACGGGATTGCGATGTGGGTGACCTTTTTCGGTGTGGTGTGTATCGATATTTCTACAGGTCTCATTATTGGCATCATTTCTACTTTTATTCTGTTGTTATGGCGCATCAGTCGTCCACACATTGCGGTGATCGGTTTAGTCGAGGGCACACAGCACTTCCGCAATGTACAGCGCCATCATGTCTATACCGCACCACATATTCTGTCGCTCCGTATAGATGAAAATATCTCGTTTTTAAATGCCAATACGCTTAAAGGTTTCTTGATCAATGAAGTCAGTGAAAATATTGACCTAGAGCATGTTGTTATCAATTGCTCAAGCGTCAGCTCAATTGACCTCAGTGCCTTAGAAATGTTGGAAGATTTAAATGCTGAATTATCAAAATTAGATATTCGACTGCATTTTTCCGAGGTCAAAGGCCCTGTCATGGACAAATTGCAGCACTCAAAATTACTCACGCATTTGAGTGGTCAAATTTTTCTCACCCACTATCAAGCCGTTACAGAGCTTGCGACAGCCAGTTCTGAGTACCAAATTTAAAGGCCTATTAGCTCACTGTTTAATCAATGCGAATTTGATAAACAGTGAGTTTTGAAGGGTTTACATTTTAATACACAAAAATAGATTATAAAAAACAAAGGTTTATTTTTAAATTAAATTATTTTTTAAGCATTCCACATTTTCGTATAAAATACAGGGCTAATTTTCATCATTTTGTCATTGTAATTCTGACAAGGCTCTCCTATGTTTTCAGCATTTACACGCTTGAGTTTAGTAACCCGAATTATTATCGCCATTATTTTAGGTGTATTGGTTGCTGTTGTTGCTCCAGGCGTTGCACCCTATTTAAGTTTGCTTGGTGATTTATTCATTAAGGCATTGAAATCCGTAGCACCGATACTGGTCTTTGTACTTGTGCTGTCATCCATTGCAAATTTCAAAGTGGGTAGCAGTAATGCATATATTAAACCAATTATATTGATGTACGCTATTGGTATGTTCCTTGCTGCTTTAAGTTCAGTAGTAGCAAGCCTTTTATTCCCTAGTACATTAATTCTTGATGTTGCTGCAGAAAACCTTGTGCCGCCAGGCAGTCTTGCTGAAATATTGAAAAACTTATTATTAAGTTTTGTCGCAAACCCTGTTACAGCAATTTCTGAAGCAAATTTCATTGGTATTTTGGCTTGGGCTGTTGCCTTAGGTATTGCATTTCGTCATGCATCAGAGAACACCAAAGTCTTTTTATCTGACGCTGCTGATGCAGTGAATAAAGTGATCCGTTTAGTGATTAACTTTGCACCTATTGGTATCTTCGGTTTGGTTGCTGTTACATTTGCCGACTCAGGTCTAAAAACGCTTGTTAGTTATGCGCACTTACTTGCGGTATTACTCGGTACCATGTTCTTTGTAGCTTTGGTCATTAACCCACTAATGGTGGCATTTATGACTCGCTCAAACCCGTTCCCATTGGTTTTCCAATGTCTACGTGAAAGTGGTATCACTGCATTCTTTACACGTAGTTCCGCTGCAAACATTCCAGTTAACTTAGACCTTGCAAAGCGTCTTGGTGTACCAGAGTCAACTGCAAGCGTAGCGATTCCTTTAGGTGCAACTGTCAATATGGCAGGTGCATCGGTCACAATTACAGTCCTCACACTAGCAGCAGTTCATACTTTGGGCATTTCTGTTGATTTCAGCACAATGTTGATTTTATCAGTCGTTGCTACCGTTTCTGCATGTGGTGCTTCAGGTGTTGCTGGTGGTTCATTGCTGCTTATTCCAGTGGCTTGTGGCCTGTTTGGTATTTCAAGTGATATCGCGATGCAAGTTGTAGCCATTGGTATGGTTATTAGCGTACTCCAAGATTCAACTGAAACCGCTTTAAACTCTTCGACTGACGTATTATTTACAGCTGCAGTAGACCGTGGTTTAAGATAATATCCTGATATTGGATACTTTTTAAGGCGAGGCCATGCCTTTACAGACTTTACCGCTTTGGATACAACTGGGTGCTTTTTTCCTCGCAGTGAATGCAGGAATGATTAATGTACTTGGACTGGTGACCATCTTGCACCAGTCAGTATCTCACATGACCGGTAATGTCAGTATGTTAGCCATGGCCTTCATTGCATGGCAGCCAAATACGATTATTTATTTGATTTTAGTCTTACTCTGTTATGTGATTGGCTCATTTTATAGTGGGCTTATTCTTGGAAATAGTCACTTTAGCTTAACCAGACGTTATGGCGTCCCATTAAGCTTGGTGGCTTTTTTTATTGTCCTGTGTTGGCTACTATTGCCCTATTTTCCACGTTACGCTTTGCTTTGGGCATGTGTGGCTATGGGTGTACAAAATGCAATGGTTAGCCACTATAAAGGTACCATTATTCGTACCACACACCTTTCTGGTGTTTTGACGGACTTAGGTTTGGCTTTGGGTTATAAAGCCCGTGGACTTCCGGTTGAGTCTAAACGTGTGGTCTTACATTTATTAATTTTGGCGGGATTTATCGTTGGTGGCATACTTGCCAGTTGGCTTTATCCTTATTTAAAATTAAACGCATTCCTGATTCCTGCCGCACTCAGTTTAGTCATGAGCGCAGTATATTGGATCATCTATTTTCATTATCGACATATACACGATTAGTTGGAACGTATTATGGTTAAAAATGCATTACAGGCGCAACTGCTTAAAGCAGGTCTGGTCGATAATAAAAAGGCAAAAAAATTGTCTAAACAAGCCATACATGAAAAACGTACTGGTGAAAGTAAAGATGCTGAAATCAAGGCGAAAATTGAGCAAGATCAGCAGCAGAAAATGGCCAAAGATCATGCTTTAGAGCAAGATCGTAAAGCAGTTTTGCAAGAAAAAGAATTAAAAGCTGCCATCATGCAAATGATTAATCAGCATAAAATTCGTGATACCGATGGCGAATCGACCTATCAATTTATCGATGATGCCAAGATCAAAAAGCTTTATATCAATCAGCAAATTTATAATGCCCTCGTTGCCGGCAGTCTTGTTATTGCACGTGAAAATAGCAACTATGCTTTTTTACCAAAAGAATTAGCCGACCGTATTAATGCGAAAATGGAAGGCTTTATTATTGTGAATAATTCTGAAGTGAATGAGCAAACCACGGATGAAGAAGATCCATATGCAGCTTATGTAATTCCTGATGATTTAATGTGGTAAGCATTTCATATCACTAATGAAGCTCCCAATTAGGGAGCTTTTTTTAGCTCAACATTTATTTATTTTAGTTCATCAATTAGGTTATACCTTCAAAAAATCATTTTTAGCACAAAATAAGTAACATTATGGACTATACATGTCGTAACTCCGTAAAGTTTACGAGTATAAAATTGCTTATATAATCATCATAATTACAATAGTTTGATCATTAAGCCTTTCATTTACTTCAATAAGAGTAGGATAATTTTGGAAAAATTTCAGTTCATTAAAAATATTCAAGATTGGTCAGATCAATACCCTTGGTTAGAATTGCTGACATCGCTCAGTCTCATTATTATTTTTGCCATCATTGCAAATTTTATCGCCAAGAAAATTGTGGTGCGTGGAATTCGTAAGCTCGTTTCTAAAATGGCCTTTAGCCATAGTCAAATTTTGTCAGAACATAGTGTGATTAAACGCTTTGCTAACATTGTTCCAGCAATTGTGATCTTAAATGGCATAACCACAGTCCCACATTTATCTGTGAAATTTATTTCAATCGTGCAGATGGCTTGTCAGGCTTTTATCTTCTTGACCATTGCTTTGGCAATTTCTGAATTACTGAATATTTTTAATCTGATTTACCAACGTAATCCAAAATCTAGAAACAAACCGATTAAAGGCTATTTGCAGTTGGTCAAATTGATTATTTTTTTGGTCTGTGGCCTGATGATTTTAGGTACTTTCTTGAAAAAAGATGTATTTACATTACTCGCAGGCTTTGGTGCTATGGCGGCCGTGCTCATGTTGGTTTTTCAGAACACCATTTTGTCACTGGTGGCTTCGGTACAAATTTCTTCTTATGACATGGTGCGAATTGGTGACTGGATTGAGATGCCTTCGCTCAATGCGGATGGCGATGTCATTGATATGTCATTACATACCATTACCGTGCAGAACTTTGATAAGACTTTTACCACGATTCCAACCAATAAACTGGTGACTGACACCTTTAAAAACTGGCGTGGTATGGCTCAGTCAGGTGTTCGTCGTATCAAACGCTCACTTTATATTGATCAAAGCTCTATTCATTTCATGACACAGGATGAGCAAAACAAACTCAAAGAATTTTTATTACTAGATCAATATCTTGATCATAAGCATGAAGAGCTTGCTCAGTTTAATCAGCAACTTTCAAATCAATCGAAATATAATCAGCGCCGTTTAACCAATCTTGGGACCTTTCGTGCCTATGTAGAATTCTACTTACAACAGCATTCAGGCATTGCCCAACACCAAACGATTTTGGTGCGTCAGTTACAACCCACGAGTGAAGGCATACCTTTAGAGATTTATGCTTTTAGTAAAACAATTGCATGGAAAGATTATGAAGCGATTCAATCTGATATCTTTGACCATCTGATTGCAATCACACCTGAGTTTGGTCTTAAAATCTATCAAGCCCCTTCTAGTGCCGATTTTAAAGACCTCGTTCAACCAAATGCCGATAAAAGTTAAGAGCTAAACTTTCCTCTCCCCATGTATATTCAAAGAAGAAATTCTGCAAATTAAAAAAGTCACAATGGCTTTTGAATATACATGGGGCTATCGGTTACCCCCCTCTACTTCCGCAATTACTTTAGATCATGCGATATAAGGAATAAAAGCGAATCAGATAAATGCGCTAATCGCTCGATTCCTTAAAAATATAATTCATCCGAAACAACTAAATATAATTAAAAAATCAGAACAAATACTATACAAATGTAGACATTTTTAGATACTATTTGTTAACAGTTGCATAAAAACGCTTCTAAAATAGGAACTTGATCATGGAAGGCCCCAATCAACCTTCTCGGAAATCAGTTAAAAACGAATCACAATTACTCATAGAATCGATGAATCGCACTTCTGCCAAACATACGCTCATACAAGCAGAAGCATGTGACCTAGAGAATCGTGTCCGTATTGAGCGTGCTTTATCCGACCCGATTGCACGTATTCCGGCACAGTTTAAAAATGCTTATTACAAATTTTTGTACTATAACCAGAAAGACTATTTAAAGCAGGTCAACTATTTCGCTCAATTGGCTTTTTTAATCTATTTTTGGGCAGATCGCTATGTCCTGCCAGACGTAGAAATGCTTTCAGGTGTAATTCGTATCATTGCAATTATTGGTGCATTTAGTCTGAATTATATTCTGTTTAAATATATCAAACAGATTAAATTGCTCGATTTAATATTACCACTAGCGACTTGCCTTTCTGCAATCCTCTGGTTTGAGATATTACTTCAGTCGAAAAATGAACTGGTGCATAGCTATCAATATGCCGCCATTATTTTGATCGTATTGGGTAATTTAAGTATTCATGTGCATTTTCGCCCTTCGATTATGACCTCAGCCATGATCACGGCAGCGATCCTTTTTGGCGCATGGCGCATTAATGATTTTGGTGATTTTACAATATTTTTATTGGTGTACGTTCCTGTGCTGCTGTTCAGTATGTATATCTGCTGGAACTCTACGCTCAACTCTCGTAAAACGTTTCTAAGAGCGCTGCTAGATGACTGGAACTTTCATACCCTGCGCAAAATTGCCCATACGGATGAATTAACCCAGTTAAGCAATCGTCGCCAATTTGTACATGCTGCAAATAAAAAAATCCAAGAAACCCCAATGACGGTCTGTACCAGTCTTTTGATTTTTGATGTCGATCATTTTAAAGCGATTAATGATCAATACGGACATGATGTCGGCGATCAAGTGTTATGCCAAATTGCTGAAATTGCACGGAAAGAAATGCGTTTTTACGATATATTGGCGCGTTTCGGGGGTGAAGAATTTATTGTACTTTTGCCTTATACCGTCCCAGAAGATGCATTAAAAATTGCTGAACGGTTAAGACATAAAATGGAACAATACCAGTTTTATATAGATGGTCAATTGCTGAAATTTTCGATCTCCATTGGTGTTTCCAAAATTGACCCTGACCACGCCAAACTTGATCAGTTAATTAAACAAGCCGATATTGCTCTATACGAAGCAAAACGCCAAGGTCGTAATCGGGTTGTACATTTTAATTCTATGAGCTTTTGCAGCCAAACTTTTAAGTAAATAAACAAATCAAAATGGAGAAAAACCAGCGAATCCATTACACTCAGAGCTGAAGAAAGAAAGATTAATTACAGTAAAATCTCAGGTTATCTGCATGCTTAAATGGTTTGAAAATTTAGTTGACGCTTATCCTGAACAGGACTTGAATAAACCATTGCCGACAAAATTTTTCCCCTTTGTATGGCAAGCTGCGAAGGGTGTAAAAAAATACCTATTGTTATTGGTACTCTGTACAGCAGGTGTAGCGAGTTTTGAAGCACTGCTTTATTCCAAAATTGGCGAATTAGTTAATTGGATCAGTAAGTCTCAACCTGAAACCTTTTTACAGCAGCACCAGACCAATCTGACCATTTTGAGCTTTATTTTATTAGCTAATATCTTCTTTTCTTGCCTTCAAACCATTATTAAACATCAGATTTTATATAGTACCTTTCCAATGCGCCTACGTTGGAGATTTCATAACTTATTACTGAAACAAAGTTTAGATTTCTTCCATAACGACTTTGCAGGTCGTTTATCTGCCAAAGTCATGCAAACTTCACTGGCTGTACGTGAGTTTTGGATTATTCTTGGTGACATGTTGGCCTATGTCTTCATTTACCTGATTTCTATCACCGTGATTTTAGGTGCTATATCGCCACTGTTAATTATTCCGTTATTACTTTGGCTGGCTTTATTTATTGGTTCTGCATGCTATTTCATCCCAAAATTAAGCAAAATTTCAAATGAACAAGCCAATGCACGCGCAGTAATGACTGGTCGTGTCACCGATGCCTACACCAATATTCAAACGGTGAAATTGTTTGCCCATGCAGGACGCGAAAGCCAATATGCCAAAGCCTCTATGAAAGAGTTTATGGTGACGGTGTATAAGCAAATGCGTCTTGCAGCAAAATACAATATCGCGACGAATTTGCTGATCATAGTTTTATATGGTGGTGTACTTGGAACAGCTGTTTGGCTTTGGATGGATGGTCAAGCTGAGCTTGGGGTCATTGCAGCAGCGACCGCCATGATTTTAAAACTCAGTAGTATTTCCGAGTTTATGATGTGGCAAACGTCTGCCCTTTTTGAAAATGTCGGGACAATTCAAGATGGTATGAAGACTATGGGCCGCCCGATTCATATTCAAGATAAACCTGATGCAACCGACTTAAAAGTACAGCAAGGCGAAATTAAATTTGAAGATGTCAGTTTTGCTTATAATGATAAAAAGGTCATCAATCAATTTAATTTAACCATTCGACCAGGTGAAAAAATCGGTATAGTCGGGCGTTCAGGTGCCGGAAAATCGACATTAATTCAACTTTTACTCCACTTTTACGATATCAACCATGGTCGTATTTCGATTGATGGCCAAAATATAGAAGATATTACCCAAGATAGCTTGAGAAAAAATATTGCTTTGGTGACCCAAGACACCTCGTTATTGCATCGCACGGTTGAAGAAAATATTAAATATGGCCGTCCGAATGCGACTGATGAAGAAATGTATGATGCAGTACGCAAAGCGAAAGCTGATGAATTCATTCCTCAATTGATCGATTTACGTGGTCAACGTGGCTATGACGCATTTGTTGGTGAACGTGGTGTTAAATTATCTGGCGGTCAGCGTCAACGTATTGCAATTGCTCGAGTATTTTTAAAAGACGCACCAATTTTAATTTTAGATGAAGCCACAAGTGCGCTCGATTCAGAAGTCGAAGCTGCGATTCAATCGAGTTTAGATGATTTGATGCAAGGCAAAACTGTGATTGCCATTGCGCATCGACTCTCAACAATTGCGCAAATGGATCGATTGATTGTCTTGGATCAAGGACGTATTGCTGAGCAAGGCACCCATGAAGAGCTTGTCGCTTTGAATGGTATTTATGCACACTTGTGGCAGCGTCAAACCGGTGGATTTTTAATAGAACAACATAAAGTAGAATCAAAGGAAGATGAAAATGCTGTATCTGGAAGACCTTAAAGTTGGTGATCACTTTAGCAGTCGTGAATATGAAATGACCGTTGAAGAAATAAAAAAATTTGCCATCGCTTATGATCCTCAGGAATTTCATACAGATGAAGTCAAAGCCCAACAACACCCGATCTTTCAAGGGCTAGCGGCAAGTGGTTGGCATACTGCTGCTGTAACAATGCGCTTATGGACTGAATGTTTCCCTGTGGCTTATGGCTTAATTGGCTCAGAGTCAAGTCTGCGTTGGCCGCGCCCAACACGTCCGGGGGATAAAATTCGTGTAGAAGTTGAAATATCAGCAATTACTCCGTCGAAAAGTAAGACAGACCGCGGCATTGTGACCTATGTTACGCAAGCGCTCAATCAGCACAATGACGTTCTGTATATGTCTACGACCAAAATTGTGGTCTTTTCCAAAGATTTTAAACCGAATTAATCCTTAACGGCCTACTTTACAACGCTAAGGTAGGCCGCTATAAATAGTTGAGCCTAGTCAGTTTGTCCAACAATTTTTGTGGGATACAACACAGAATCATGCCAATATAAGCTTGAACAGAAGAAAAACCCGCATTGCAACGGAACGCTATGAAAACAATTAATTCCCGTCAGGATCAGGGTATTCCCGGAGTATATGGATTGCTCCTTTTAGATGTGGTCTCTCGATGGGGCTACACTGCAGAGACATTATTTAGTCCCTTCGGATTAAACAGCGAACAATTGGCTGAACCAGATTTCCGTATTCCAACACCCATCGCCAATCAATTGGTAGAGCACGCACTACGTTTAACTGGTGAGCCAACATTAGGTTTTCATTTAGGCAACCAAATGCGCATCTCGATTCATGGTTTTATTGGCTATGCCATCATGACGGCGAAGGACATAACCGATGCCTTAGTCTTGGCAAACCGTTTTATTCAGTTACGCATGCCCTTTTTACAGCTTTTTTTCTCGACATTTGGAACGAAAGCTACTGTTCAACTACAAACCGACGTTACGATTGAGCCTTTACGTACCGAAATTTCAATTGCCTTAATTTTTGGCATGATCAGCATGGGCAAAGCAATTACCGGTGTGGATTATTCTGCTGGTGAAATTGATTTTGATTTTCCTCAACCTGAAGGTTTTGAGCGGTTTATTGCCAAATATCCAAGGCACCAATTTAGATTTGATCAGCCACATCTCTTACTTAGTTTTGATAAGCAATATTTAACCAATAAATTGGTCCATGCAGACCCGATTGCCAGTCAAATTGCGATTAACCAATGTGAAGCTGAACTCTCAGCTTTGGGCGAACGTCACCGTATTGCCATGCGCGTTCGTGACATTTTAACCAACTCCGAACAGCACTATCTAAGTATCGAAAGTGTTGCTGAACGGCTACACATGTCCGATCGAACCCTTAAACGCCAACTTGCTGCCGAAGGGACTTCATTTTCAACATTGGTTGACGAAGTTCGCTACCGTCATGCTACTTCGCTCCTGTCACGAACTGATTTTACCTTAGAGCAAATTGCTGATGAATTGGGCTATAGCGATGTCGCCAATTTTAGCCGTGCTTTTAAGCGTTGGAGTGGTCGTAGCCCAAGCAATTGGCGTAAAGATCCGTACTTATAAGTCTTTTGTTTTAAGTAAAAAGCATGTATAACTCATGCCAAAAATGAATTTAATGGATTTAAGGAGTTATCAATGAATCATCCTTCAGATTTAAAGTACGCAAGTACACATGAATGGGTGCGAATTGAAGGTGACCTTGTTGTTACAGGCATTTCTGATCATGCACAAGACGCATTGGGTGATTTAGTTTATGTTGAAGCACCAGATGTTGGTCAACATATCACTGCTGGCGAACAAGCGGGTGTGGTTGAGTCGGTAAAAACCGCTTCTGATATTCATGCTCCGGTTTCTGGTGTGGTTGTTGAAGTCAATCCAGACCTTGAAGATGATCCAGATTTTGTAAACGATGCGCCTTATAGCAAAGGCTGGATTTATAAAATTAAACCAGACAATATGGCTGATGTAGATGCTTTATTGACCAGCGAACAATATGAAGCTGGCCTGTAAATATTTCTAATATCTAAAAAATCAGCCCTCAGGCTGATTTTTTTATTTCAATATGATGGCTGAATTGGCTTATATACCATTTGCATGAATATGCAGCTTATATTTCTTCCGAAACTTCGGTACTTTCAGGTTCTTCTTTCTTTTCTTCAACCATACTAAACGATTGCGCAGCCGCTGAAGTACCATTTGCACGTGAACTTTTCAGTTTAATTTGCAAACGTAGTTCATTGGTTGAATCAGCATTTCTTAAGGCTTCTTCATAAGAAATTGCGCCGTCATTATATAAATCAAATAAAGCTTGGTCGAAAGTTTGCATCCCAAGTTCACGAGATTTTGCCATGATCGCTTTTAATTCATGAAACTCACCTTTCAAAATCAAATCTGAAATAAGCGGCGTGTTTAACATAATTTCAACGGCTGCACGGCGTCCTTTACCATCTTCAGTCCGGATTAAACGCTGCGAAACAATCGCTTTCATATTGCTCGATAAATCCATAAGCAATTGATTTCTTCGCTCTTCTGGGAAAAAGTTAATGATTCGATCTAGGGTTTGATTGGCATTATTTGAATGTAGCGTACCTAAACATAAATGCCCTGTTTCAGCAAAGGCAATCGCATGTTCCATCGTCTCGGTGTCACGAATTTCACCGATTAAAATCACATCTGGCGCTTGTCGTAGTGTATTTTTTAAGGCGTTATGCCACGAATGACTATCTACACCAACTTCACGATGCGTAATCATAGATTTTTTATGTTTATGAACATATTCCACTGGGTCTTCAACAGTGATGATATGGCCTGCACTATTTTCATTTCGATAATCAATCAGCGCCGCTAAAGAGGTTGATTTCCCCGAACCTGTACCGCCAACCACTAAAACCAAACCACGTTTTTCCATAATCACGTGCTTAAGCGAAGCCGGTAATTTAAGCTTTTCAAAATTTGGAATTTCTGCGCTAATGGTACGAATGACCATACCTACATGTAACTGTTGCTGAAATACATTGACACGAAAACGTGAAACGTTTGGCACACTAATCGCAAAGTTACATTCTAGTTCTTTTTCAAACTCTTTGCGCTGCTTCTCATTCATCAAACTATAGGCGAAAAGCTTTGTTTTCTCAGCATCAAGCGCTTGCTGCCCAAAGGGTTTCATCATGCCTTGATGTTTAATACTTGGTGGAAAATCTGCCGTAATAAATAAATCAGAACCACCATATTCAACCACTTTTGTTAACATGTGGAACATAAAACGGCGTGCTTCTTCCAGCAATTCAGCAGTGTACATCAACTTCCCCAATATAAAATTTCAAACACCCAAGTACAGATTTTCATTATTTCTGGCGCTGTATTGGGCTTAGACATTATTGTGCATAAAAAGTGTGACTCACTCAAACATAAAATACTGAATTATCAGTATATATTTTAAATATATAGGCCATATTTCAATTTTTACGTCACAGTTTACAATAAAGTAAATTTCAAAATAAAAGCCTTAGAACAATCAATATTCTAAGGCTTTGGGCTAAATCAATTCAGACTGAGTATGCTCTGGATTGTTAAGCACTACGTTTGATTTGTGATGCACGAAGTTCATTCGCAACCTGTTGAATTAAATCAATGGTTTTGTCCCAACCTAAGCATCCATCTGTTACAGATTGACCATAAGTCATTTCACAACTAATTTTTTGATTACCATCCACTAAATGACTTTCTAACATCACACCACGCACTTGGGTATGCTCACGCTCCGCAACAATTGTGCGTAATACTTCAGGTTGCTTCATTGGGTCTTTATGGCTATTGCCATGACTACAATCGATCACTAAAGCTGGTAAATCGCCTTTTACTTTGCTGCGAATTTTGTCTATTTCAGCCAAACTATAATTTGGACCTGTATTGGAACCACGTAAAATCAAATGTGCTTGCGGGTTGCCGACCGATTCTAAAATACACGGTAAGCCAGTTTGGCTCATACCTAAAAACTGGTGTGGATGCGACGCAGATTGAATGGCATCTAGAGCAATTTGGATTGATCCATCTGTTCCATTTTTGAAACCGATGCTGTATGGCATATGACTTGAGATTTCACGATGAATTTGTGATTCGCTGGTACGCGCACCGATTGCACCCCATGCCAAAAGGTCATCAAAATAACCTGTCGCCATTGGGCTTAAAATTTCAGAGGCAATTGGCAAACCCATTTCAATAATTTGTAAGTACAGCTCACGTGATTTTTCTAAGCCCAATTGCATATTAGATGAACCATCTAAACTTGGGTCATACATATAGCCTTTCCAGCCCACTGTAGTTCGTGGTTTTTCAATGTATGCGCGCATCACAAGAAAAATTTGATCTGAAACCTGTGCCTGTAATTGTTTTAATTTTTCAGCATATTCCAAAGCAGCAATCGGATCATGGATTGAACAAGGACCGGTAATAATCATTAGACGCGGGTCTTGACCCGTCAAAATATTTTGAATCGTTGCACGATGTGCAGCAATTTGTTCTGCAGCATGAACTGATAAAGGTAATTGTTGTTTCAGTTGATGTGGCAATCTCAAAAGCGTTTCTTTTGGCTGTGTAGATTTCTGAATTTCTGAATTTTGAGTTTTTTGTAAAGCTGTATTTAGCGCATTCATTGGTTCTATTCCTTTGGACTGTACGTATAAACAGTCCGATCTTTTATCTGAGCGTTATGGGACTTTGGGACTTCAAGGCTTTAGACATAGAATGACTAAAGTAAAACCAATAACCATTGCTAAAATATGAATTATTTACTGTAAACATGAGATTTCTCCAAAAAAATATTATAAAAATCAAGACATAAAAAAACCTGATCAGGGTTGCCGATCAGGTATAAACTTGGTGGGCAACCTTTTTCATGCCCGAACGCGTTCAGGCAATTATCTAAACTGCCAGAAGTAATAATATGCGTTTGAGATTAAAGGTTGCTTTAACATCTTGATTTCATCAAAAAGTATCTGTCTGAAAATTAAAATACGCTGTATTCATCGGTTTGACAATAGTTTTTTGCTATTTTGTTGTATTAAATAACGCTGCTGTAAATAATTGCGACCTATTTTTAAAATTTGATGTATTGATTAATAAATGAACATTTATTAGACTGCACAACATTAGGCTGTCTTAAGCTTTTTCCATTTATTTTTAATTCGAGTATTTGCCAATGAAGTAAGCCCTGTTTTTTTCATCATCAAATCCATTTTTTTGATGTGCAAACACATGGCTAATGACCTCGACTGCATTTTCTCAAATATTGTCTTTTTTATAGAATAAAATTAGTTATTTGTATTGCGCATCTTTGCTATCGCAAGGTGCATCTATGACTCAAACGGCTTGTACAATTTCCAAATTTAGCTTGGAATATCCATCAAAAACACTTTTTAAAAACCTGAAATTTAACCTCAATCAACAACAGCTTTCGGCATGTATTGGTCGCAATGGTTTAGGAAAATCCTGCATCCTTAAAATCTTACATGAGCAAAATCTGAAAGATCTCCTCTATGAAGGTGAAATTTTATGGAATGTACCACATGCCTATTTATCACAATTTTCTCGACTAGAAGCTGACACGATTGCTTCTGCACTCGGTGTGGAAGATTTATATGACTCATTTCAACGTATCGAAATAGGCAATGCCAGTTTTGAAGACTTTGAGCTGACTGAAAACCAGTGGCACCGTCCTGCACTATGGCAGCAACAACTTAAGCAAGCTTCACTACCAACAGATTTAAATTTCCCAGTCGCTCAGCTGAGTGAGGGGCAAAAAACCAAATTGGCATTGTGTGCATTATTTTTAAAAACTGACCACTATTTACTTTTAGATGAACCTAGTAACCATTTAGATGCATCCTCACGCTTATGGCTCATCGATCGTTTAAAAAACCATCCTGCGGGTGCATTCGTCGTCAGTCATGATCGAGAATTGCTGCAACATGTAGAGCATATCTATGCTTTAAATGAGTTTGGACTCATTCATGTTACTGGCAACTATGAAGACTACGTTCAACAAAATGATCTGCAAAATAAAGCCTTACAGCGTAATGCTATGCAGCATCAGCGTGAGTTAAAACAACTCAAATCACAGCAACACGAAACACAGCTGAAAGCGCAAAAACGAGAACAACAAGGTCATACACTACGCAAGTCGGGCTCCCAAGCTAAAGTATTACTCGATTTTAAAAAGGAACAAGCCGGTCAAAGCCTCGCGACAGTTCAAATGCAACAGCAGAAGCAATTGGAAGAAAAGAGATCTCAACTGACTCAGTCACAGCAACAACTTGAGCATGTCAAAGAGCAGCAATTCGTTTTTCAACATCACGCTGAAAAAACAGGAGAAATCTTAAGAGTTAAACATTTTCATCGCAAAACATCTCAGCACCTGCCTTTCGACTTGGCCTTACAGGCAGGTGAAAAAATTCATTTAAAAGGAAAAAATGGTATTGGTAAATCAACATTTCTAAAGTATCTGAGTCAGGTCTCATCACAGTCTAGCCATGAATTATTTTTGTCTGTGCATACCCTGTATTTAGACCAAAACTTGAGTGATTTATCACCAGAACTGAGTGTTTTGGACAATCTGGCAAAGTTTAATCGTGATGTTTCCTCAACGGAATGGCGTAATCAACTCGGTCAACTTAGAATCCGTGGTCAAAAAGCGGAACTGCCATTTCACTGTTTAAGTGGTGGTGAGCGTTTAAAAGTGACCTTGTTGGGCCTAAATTATTTAACACCGAATATTGAGCTTTTATTGTTAGATGAACCTGAAAATCACTTAGATATAGAGTCTAGAGCGTTATTGGCTCAAGCTATTCAGCATTATACAGGTGCGGTGATCCTCGTTTCACATGATGCATATTTTGTAGAATCTTGTGGCATTCGGAATAGCGTGCAATTAGTTGAATAACTCTTGCTCGCTAGATATGTCTAAAAAGCCAAAGTAGATGAACGCTACTTTGGCGAATTTACAGCTTTAAAAATCATCTATGGGAGGCATTAAGGACAATATTGCTAAACATACAGTATTTTAACGCCCGATTTTCTTCATGATTTTTTGTTTAATGCACTGCTGAAGTGTAGCTGAACGTTCCTTAAGCTCGGCACGCCAGTCATTTGGCACTGAACATTTCGCGAGTCGAACCCAAACGCTGGCAAACTGTTTGATAAAACTGGCTTCGTTGTAGTGAATACCATATTCCTCACAGAGTGCTTTAATTTTAGGTGCGGCTTCTGCATAGCGGTTTGCAGGCATATCTGGGAATAAATGGTGTTCAATTTGGTGACTCAAATTACCACTGAGTATATGCAACCATTGCGTTCCACTAAAATTACTTGAGCCACGAATTTGACGGAGATACCACTCTGCTCGAGTTTCATTTTCAGTATTGTCCATCTCGAAGTTTTCCGCATCTTCAGTAAAATGGCCATTAAAGATTACAGCGGAAGCCCATAAACTACGAATCACGTTGGCTACCGCATTTCCTGCAAATACAGGAATCGCATTGGGACCTGCAATAAGTGGAAAAAACACATAATCTTTAATCACTTGGCGCTTAATTTTCTGACGTACATCGGCTGCTTCATGCCATACATCTTTCCAAGTTTTGGTTTTATACGCAATAACATCTTCTAAATGTAAACGTTGAATGCCGACATACCACTCAAAGAAAACCATGAGTTGGGCAGCCAGTGGAATATTAAAAAGGAAACGCGGCTCCCACTTTTGCGATTCACTTACACGGATTAAGCCATAGCCGACATCATGGTCCATACCGACAATATTGGTATAGGTATGATGCACATAGTTATGGGTATATTTCCAGTCTTGACCTGTGGCAATGGTATCCCAATCATAATTAGCACCATTTAAACTCGGGTCATTTAACCAATCAAACTGACCATGCATCACATTATGACCGAGTTCCATGTTCTCTACGATTTTAGAAATACCCAATAAACCCGTACCCAGTAACCACACCGGTGGAATCCAGCCTGCAAACATCAACATGCCACGAGATGCAATCTCGCTATAACGGACAAAATTACGAATTTTATAAATATACGCTGCATCTTTTTCATCTACACTCTGCATGATTTCACGGCGAATTTGCTCAACTTTTTCGCCAAATTCAGCAGTTTGTTCTGGAGATAAATAACGTGACTTACTATTCGGACTAATATATATCGATTGATTCATGATGACGCCCCTGATTTATTTTTATACGGCTTGGATTAGAGTTGAATACGTACAGGTGAAATGGCCTGAGAGACACATAACTTGATTTGTGTGTTATTCGCATGATCAATTTCGCCAGTGATTAAGTTTTTCACTGACCCCTGTAATTTCGTACACGAACAAGTATTACAAATACCCATTCGACAGCCATGCGCAGGTTTTAAACCGGCTTTTTCAGCACTTTCAAGTAAGTTACCTTCTGCTAAAAAATCTTGCTGGGCTAAACTAAAAGTGACAGGTTGAGCAGGTACTGAATCATCAGCAATCATTTGAAAATATTCAGTGTATAAATAATCTGAAAGCTTGAACTCACGATACAGTTGTTCAATGCTTTGCATCATTGGTGCTGCACCACAGGCATAGCAATCTCTCTGTTTAAAATCAGGCACCATGTGATTTAGCACTTCTGGTGAGATATGCAATTTTGTTTTCAGCGAATTAATCGCGTGTAAATGTGCATGGTTAGATTGCTTCGCCAGTTGAATCAATTCATCCAAATAAGCATCATCTCGATTGAAATAAATCAGGTCAACCTTACGCTCAATTTGTATTGCTTGTTTAAACAAAGCCATAATTGAGGTTATGCCACTACCAGAAGCAAGCAGCAAAATTGGTCGATCCGAATTTAGCTTTAGGCCAAACTCACCTTGCGGTTGGGATAATTCAACAACCTCACCTGTTTTTAAATGAGTTAAGCAGTTGGAAACTTTGCCTTGTTGTTTGACTGCGATTACTACATGACCTGATGTATTGATTTCGACGATGCTATAGCTACGTTGATGACGTACACCATCTTTGACAACTGTCACCAGAACACATTGGCCTGGTCGATAATTTGCTGCCTTAAAATTGTGATTCGCTAAAAAACTCAGTTCATAAAACCCGATCCCCACACAACGTGATTTGACCAATTGTGCTTTTACACGTTTGTAGGCCCAAATTGCATCAAATTTTTCTGCAATAAAATCAATAAAATCTTCCCGAATCCACTCAGGCTTGTAACTTGTAGTTGTCATTTTTTGCCTCGGATAATGCATTAATATACATTTGTTTTAAATTATGCTTACCTTATGTTTAGTGCTAATTTCCCACCATGTGAATTCGGGACAAAATCTGTCATTTGGCATTTTTTATCATTTTATGTCTAACAATCTGTCACTTTTTGCAAATCCTAATTTGAAGTTTTGATTTGTTATAACGACACAAATAAAAAAAACTAGGCCAAAGCCTAGTTTTTAAAAAAGTGAAAATTAACGCATTAATATTTAAATGATTAGTCGTTTAATCAAAAATATTTAAATCAATGTTTAATCTTCAAAATGTACAACAGAGCGAATTGATTTACCTTCATGCATTAAATCAAAGGCTTCATTGATTTTATCCAGCCCCATGGTATGGGTCACGAATGGTTCAAGTTTGATCTCGCCTGACATGGCTTCTTCTACCATACCCGGTAATTGTGAACGACCTTTAACACCACCGAAAGCAGTGCCTTTCCAAGTACGACCTGTAACCAATTGGAATGGACGGGTTGAAATTTCTTGACCTGCACCTGCCACACCAATAATCACAGATTGACCCCAACCACGGTGAGCACATTCCAAAGCAGAGCGCATCACATTGGTATTGCCAATACATTCAAATGAATGGTCGACGCCCCAACCCGTCATTTCTACAATCACTTCTTGAACTGGACGATCATAATCTTTTGGATTAACAAAATCTGTAGCGCCAAATTCTTCAGCCAATTTGAATTTGTCAGGATTGGTATCTACCGCAATGATACGACCTGCTTTAGCTTTTTTAGCACCTTGTACCACAGCCAAACCAATTCCACCTAAACCAAAGACTGCAACTGAATCACCTTCCTGAACTTTAGCGGTATTTTTAACTGCACCAAGGCCTGTTGTTACACCGCACCCCAACAAACACACATGCTCATGGTTCGCTTCAGGGTTAATTTTTGCCAAAGACACTTCTGCAACCACAGTATATTCAGAGAATGTTGAACAGCCCATATAGTGATAAATCGGCTGACCATTATAAGAAAAACGTGTTGTACCATCCGGCATTAAACCTTTCCCTTGTGTTGCTCGTACAGATACACAAAGATTCGTTTTACCCGATTTACAGAATAAACATTCACCACATTCTGCGGTATAAAGCGGAATAACATGATCACCTGGTTGCACTGAAGTCACACCTTCACCGACTTCAACCACAACACCTGCACCTTCATGCCCTAAAATTGCTGGAAATACGCCTTCAGGATCATCACCCGACAATGTAAATGCATCTGTATGACACACACCTGTATGGCTAATTTTGACTAAAACCTCACCTGCTTTAGGTGGTGCCACATCAATTTCAACAATTTCTAAAGGCTGACCCGGTCCAAAAGCAACGGCTGCACGTGATTTCATGTCTAAAAACATCCTGTATGGCTTATATTAACAGATGAGTTACAGTAACCTCTTTTTAAGCCTAGATACAACCTTAAAACATGATGTTATGATGAATTTTTCAAGGAATGATTAATGCTATTCGAATGATACAATTACGTGAAATAAGTTGTACTGTCGGTTTAACTGTTTCGATCAGCCTATTAACTGGATGCAGCTTACCTAGCAATCAGTCAAAAAAAGATGTCCCTATACAATCACATGCAGAAAAATGGATTACGTCTGCTACGGATTTAGAAAAATTACAACAAAAACAAACGGCTTATTTAGCCTTAGATGATGCCTTCTTAAGCATTGCATCTCGCCTGCATTTGATTCGAAACGCAAAATACACCATCGATTTGCAATATTATATTTGGGAAAATGATGCTATTGGGCATTTGATGTTTCAAGAATTACTGCATGCCGCTGACCGTGGGGTAAAAGTAAGGCTACTAATTGATGATCAAAACGGGACGAAACTCGATCCGACCTTACAATCCCTTTCAGCTCATCCCAACATTTCAATCAAACTGTTTAATCCCTATAAATTCAGAAAATTACGTGTCATTGATTATGCATTTCGCTTAAAGCATATTAACCATCGTATGCATAATAAATTAATTGTTGCCGATGGTTTTATAGGCGTAACTGGTGGTCGTAACATCAGTAATGAATATTTTGATGCCAGTGAAAGTTTTCAATTTACAGATTTGGATATCCTTTTCTATGGGGAAGCCATTCAACAAGCCAATCAAGTGTTTTTGAACTTTTGGAATGATGATTTAAGTTATTCTGTTCAGCAATGGATTGGTGCAGGTACAAAAGAAGACTTAAATCAATTAAGACAAACGTACCAAGAAAACTCTACAACGTTGACTAAAGATCAACAGCGCATTAACTATGCACAGCAACAACTGGCGGCTCAGCTTAAACTAAGACCGGTGAATTGGGCCGAAGCACATTTCATTGCGGATAGTCCGAATAAAATTCGTGGTGAGGCTAAAGAGCAAGAATTAATTTATAACCAATTTTCGACCTTGATGGGACAGCCCAAGGAACGCATGGAATTGGTTTCAGCTTATTTTGTTCCCACGCAACAAGGAACTGACTTTCTAACGGATCTTGCAGGTAAAAATGTAGAAGTCCGTGTGTTAACCAATTCATTTTTAGCCAATGACGTCGCTGTCGTTCATGCGTTTTATCAAAAATATCGCAAAGACTTACTCGAAAATGGCGTGAAACTATATGAATTTAAACCTTATATAGAGCGTTCAAAACGCACATGGTATGAGGTCATAACTGGAAATATCATCCCTGCAAAAGGCAAAAATGCCTCTAGTTTGCATGCAAAATTTTTCGATATCGACGGAATGGTGTTTATTGGATCATTTAACTTTGATCCACGTTCCGCAAATTTAAATTCGGAAGTTGGCCTTGTCGTTAAGTCTGATCGATTACAAAACGATATTTCTGCCGCATTAAACCAATATTTACCGCAAATTGCGTATGAATTAAAACTGGATGAAAACGGCGAAATCATTTGGTTAGAGCATCAAAAAAATGGAAAAACCAAAACCTATACCCATGAACCTGAAACAACTCGATTCCAACGATTTAGTATAAAAGCAGTGTCATACCTCCCGATTGAATGGATGATGTAATGACAACGTACTGCTAAATGATTGAATTGCCCTCGTCGAGGCTATTTATTGAAATAATCTGATAAGTGCGATCAAGTCAAAAACGGTCTTAGTCAGTCTCGTTCATATGAGTGCTGGCTTTTGAAAAGAACTAAACCATTGACTTCACCCAGACATTCCACTTGGCCATAATTGGCTGCTTTCAGTGCGGCTAAATGCTCCTCAACTGACATATACAATTCATGATTTTGCTGAGCATGTGGTGCATATAAATGATCACATACAAAATACACGCCTTGTGTATTTAACAACGTTTTTACAGTCCGATGAAACTCTGCTGCATACGCCTTATGCCTCAATTCATGCAAAGCCTGATGAATAATAATCACATCAAAGGTGCTTTTCTCATTGAAATGAAGAGGTTCTTCCCAATTAGATTGTTTGAAATCCCCTGTTATAAAATTACATATTAAGCGTTGCGCTGCACTTAGTTTTCCTTTTGCCAAGTCATGCATAGCTTCGGAAAAATCAAATGCTGTGTAATCTATATTTGGACAATGATTGATTAAAAAATCAGCCAAATAACCCGGACCTGAACCCAGTTCAAGTACACGGGCATTCGGGTTGAAAGCCAAAATAGAGTCAACATACATTTGAAAGATGTCATAACGCCACGGACGTTTAAGATTGACTTCAGCGGCCCATGGTTTAGCTTCGATTGGATCTTTTAAGTCTATGGGGCTGGGCACATCATTTATGTGTATATTATTTTCGCAATTCATTTTTCTTAGACTTAATTTAGATAGATTGAATGCTATTTATACATAAAATATCTCAATAAAAGCAAAGGTTTTACTCACACTTGATGATGCTTTAACATCCACCTCTTATTTTGTTTTATCTCCTCCTAAAGTTTTCTAATGCAATTTTTTGATTTAAGCCGCCAATTTAATTTAAGTGATATTTTAACGCCTTTTACAACGCTCTCTGACCTTGGTCATCAAGAATGGTTTTTGTCGAAAGTTCGGGTTGAGCATGACTGCTTATCTGACAATGACATGATTGAAGGCCAAGCTGTACTTAAATCTAATCACAATATTCAAATTGAGTTGGAATGGTTAATTCAAGATACAGGTCATGAATTACAGCTTTTATTTAAAGGCATTGAAACTGCAGCTAGCGAAGAAACATTGGTGATCGTGAAAGGCGCACAAATTGTAGATGATGCAAACAAAAAAGTTTCATCTCAGACACTGAGTTTATGGATCGATGGCACTTTACTGCCTATGCTGCCTCATATTCGCAAAGAAATTAAAGCGCGTTTAAACCTTTGGGATTATGTTGAATATGATGGCTAATGCCTCGCCTGAAAAACTGTTTGGCCTTAAAAAAGGTAATCAATCACAGACCTGAAATCTGCATCATTTTTTAGTTAAGCTGTATCTTGCAATTTCAGCTCATTCAGACACTGCTGCAAAACATCAAATACTTTTTTGTCGATGCACTGCGCGACATTAAAACGCATGTATTGCCCTGCGTTCTGTGCTGAGCTGAATGAATTGCCTGGTGCAAGAATGATACCTTGCGTCAAACAGCTTTTTGATAGCTGTGCTGCATCAATATTTGCAGGTAATTGACACCATAAAAAAATGCCAGCTTTGGGCATAACGACTGGATGAATGTCTAGATCTGCAAGTTTCTTTATGGTATCCATCATGTGTTTTTGTAGCTGTTTTTTGACCCATTCAATATGCCTTAAATAACTACTGTCCATAAGGGCTTGATAAATAATCTCTGCATTTAAATGACTGGTATTAAAATGGGTTGCAATATTCAAATCAATCAGCTGATCAATTATTGATTCGTGAGCAATGATATAACCACAGCGCACCGCAGCAGAAAGCGTTTTAGTAAAACTGCCAATTTGAATTACTTGCTTTAAACCCAGTAAAGTTAAATAACGTGGCGCATGTAGATACTCAAATTCGGCAAAAATATCATCTTCAACGATTATTAATCCACTTTGCTCTGCCAATTTAGCAATTTCAAATGCCGTTTGCATAGAAAGTGCTGCACCAGTTGGGTTGTGTATGCCTGAGTTGGTTAAATAGATTTTGGGCTGAAACTGCAGCACTTGCTTAAATACTTCTACATCTGGACCATTTTTGCCATACAGTACTGTAATGTAATTCAGCCCATGTGCCTTAATCAGTGCCCTAAAATTAAAGTAACATGGATCATCGATCAGAACCGTATCACCAGTTTTAAGTAAATGCCGAAAAATCAGATCAATAGAATGTGTTGCAGAATCACTAATGAAAATCTGCTTCAAATTAAGCATTACATCATAAACCTCACCTTTACGAGCAATATAGCGGCGTAAATTTGTATGACCGTGTGGCGCCGAATAATCTATTAAGAAACTGCTATCAGATTTAGCAGCCGTTTTTAAGGCTTTACGTAAAGTCTGCTCTGGCATCCATTCTTTTGGCAGCCAGCCGCAACCGGGAATCAGCATACCTTCATGAGCATCTAGCGATTGGCGTGAAATCCACAACGGATCGACCTCTCGGTTATATTCAATAGCATGCTCACTTAATAAAACATTTGCAGTTGAACGTTTGCAGACATAATAGCCAGCTCCAATTCTTGACTCCAATACACCGCTACTGACCAACCGTGCATAGGCTTCTACAACAGTTGAAACCGAACAGCCCAACTGTTGGGAAAATTGACGTACCGAAGGAATGCGGCAGCCTTCAGAAAGCTGTTTCTGATCGATCAGTGTTTGGACTTGCTGCATGACCCATTCTATTTTTGTCATCTTTTCATTTCCTTATTCATGCAGCTTTAGTGAAATATTACGACACACTTTGAACTTATTAATTGACAGTTCAGTCTATTAATCTTTCTAAATCTTGGCTTTACAGCTTCTTCAAAGATGGCTATAGATGCAAATTGTATGGGTATTTTATCCATAACAGTTCTTTTTAATTGTATTTGACTGTATCTATTTCAGTCATACAGTACGGTATAAATTTTATTACATATCTTTAGACCAAAAATATGGAATGAACATGCAATTTGACCTCAAAGAAGTTCATCAGGGCTGGCTCAACGGTTTTATTGGCGTTGTTATTTTTGCAGGTTCTATGCCTGCAACCCGTGTTGCCGTTCAAGGCTTTAGCCCCGAATTTCTGACAGGCGCTCGCGCCTGTATTGCAGCTATTTTAGCATTGATACTTTTATTGGTTTTAAAGCAGCCTAAGCCATCTATGCTGCAAATTAAATCCTTATGTATTGTTTCAACAGGTGTTGTCATTGGTTTTCCATTATTTACGGCACTGGCTTTACAAACAGAAACTGCGGCTCACTCTTTAATTTTTGTAGCTTTACTACCATTGGCCACGGCTTTTTTTGCAGTGCTACGTGCCAAAGAAATGCCTAAAAATGCCTTTTGGCTGTTTGCAGGTGCAGGCAGTGCTTTAGTCATCTTTTTCATGCTATATCAATCTGGTGTTAAAGGAATTTCTCTCGGTGACATCTATATGATTATTGCTGTTCTACTCTGCGGATTGGGCTATGCCGAAGGTGGCGTACTGTCTAGAGCTTTAGGTGGATGGCAGGTCATTTGCTGGGCTTTAATCATTGCTTTGCCACTGATGCTGCCACTCTGCTGGCTCTATTTCCCAAACGATTTTCAACATATTCCTCTCAGCGCATATATTGGCTTATCGTATGTGTCATTGTTCAGCATGTTAATCGGCTTCTTTTTTTGGTACAAAGGCTTAGCTTTGGGTGGAATTGCCAAAGTCGGTCAAATCCAGCTAGTACAGCCCTTTATTGGCCTTATGCTGTGCGCCGTATTATTAAATGAACAGATTAGCCTACTGATGATTGCGGTATCTTTAGCTGTAGTGAGCTGTGTTGTTCTAGCTAAAAAGTACGCTTAAATATTTTTTAAATTGCCTAATTTTAAAGCAAATACAGTGGCATGAATGACCAGTTCATTGCCATTGTTTAGCACAAAAATAGTGAAAAACTCTGATAGAGTGATATGCATAGACAATAATAAAAAAGGCAAAATCATGAATCATCAGAATTGGACACAAATTCGTAAAGTCGTTGCAAATGCCCAACGTGCGTCTATGCATTGCTCGATTGCTACGGTTGATCAAAATTACCAACCAACAATCACCCCAATTGGCACTTTATTTTTACATGAATCAACCTTTTCAGGTTTCTTCTTTGATACTTATTCAGCGTCACTGCGGGATAATTTAACAATGAATCCAAAAGCCTGCATACAAGCGATAAATAGCAGCAAAGTCTTTTGGCTAAAATCATTAATCAATGGTCAATTTCAAGAATATCCAGGGATACGCCTATATGCTGAAATTGGTGAGTTACGGCCAGCAAGTGAAACAGAATTCGCTTTGGTTCAACAAAGAATTAAGGCATTAAAATGGACTAAAGGTAGCCGCCTAATTTGGAATAATTTTCATCAAGTGCGTGATTTTTCTGTACATGACTTCATATGGGTACAATATCCTGCAATGATGCCTAAATCATCTTTCTAAGGAAAGCAACCATTGATAAAAGATTACACCCCAAGCTTTCTTATAGTAAGTCAATTTCTTTAAATAATTTACTATACGCTTCGGCTTTTTTTTCAAGTGCCAGTGGATAAGCCCTAGATGAAGACGG
>NZ_JAMCOU010000035.1:0-169841 GCF_023499985.1 Acinetobacter amyesii
TGCGGATGCCGATGCCGACGCGGATGCCGATGCGGATGCCGACGCGGATGCAGATGCCGATGCGGATGCCGATGCAGATGCCGACGCGGATGCAGATGCCGATGCGGATGCAGATGCTGATGCTGATGCGGATGCGGATGCAGATGCTGATGCTGATGCCGATGCGGATGCTGATGCCGACGCTGATGCAGATGCAGATGCAGATGCCGATGCTGATGCCGATGCTGATGCCGATGCCGATGCGGATGCGGATGCTGATGCAGATGCTGATGCAGATGCGGATGCGGATGCCGACGCGGATGCAGATGCCGATGCGGATGCAGATGCGGATGCGGATGCCGACAGCGATAGTTCAGATCTATTAGCAGTAGATAATGACGTTCAACTGAAACTTGATATCACTCCTACAAGAGTTCAACTAGGAGACGGTGAAAGCTTAGTAGGTCAAAAAGCGACGAGCTTTGGTGTCGCGAGTATCGGACTGGGAGGTGTTGCAAACGTTAGTGCTTTAGCATTTGGATCATATATTGATGTCAGTGTTGGTAATGATCAGGTACGAGATTTGACCTTAAAAGCTGATGGTGGTGGTATTTCTATCGGTGAAACACATGATTTAGTGATATTGAAAGAAGATGAATGGGGGAACTGGAATGTAGTTCAATACCATAAAGATTGGTTCACAATTCCATTGCTTGGTTATATAAAGACTGGAGATATCCGTCTTGATGAACCAGGAAACTATAAAGTTTACCTTGCTAAAACAAATGGTGTAGGCGTACTTTCGGGTTCAGGTTTAGAAATTACTGATGATCAAGTATATGATTACTCAACAGTAACTGCAGTATCTGGTTCGGTATCTGGAAATATTTTGACCGATATTAATAATCAGAATGACTTAGTAGGTTCAGAAAATGGACAAGATATTTTTGGTCAAAATGTCATTATTGAGTCTGTTACTGTGGGTACAGAAATCTATCCTATTGATCAGTTGCAACCGACAGTAATCCAAGGTGAATATGGTGCTTTAACGATAGAGCCAAACGGTCAATATACTTATACTTTAAATGTAGGTGCTAAACCGCCATTCGGTTCGGTTGAGCAATTCAGTTATACATTGAAAGACACTGTGACAGGAGAAACCTCAAGTGCCAACTTGAATATTTCATTAAACAAAGAAGTTTCGGTGATAGATCCTGTTGTACAACATTTAACTTTGGATGTTCAATCGGTTATTACTCCAACAGAAAAGCTACAGGACTCAAGTCAAGTCAATGTTGCTAGTATTGGTTTAGGTATTGCAGATATTAAAGTTGCTACGATTGAAAGTGGTATGACCATCAATGTTGCTGAAGGTCACACACGAGAGATCAGTTTCTCTTCAAGTGGTGGTGCGCCTGTTGCATTAGGTGCGACCCCAGTCAGTCTAGCAATTTACAAATACAACGAAACCAATCAGAACTGGGAATTATATGCATTCAAAGAAAATTGGTATACCGTAGTTGGAGTGGTGATTGGTGCAGGCGTGTCTACAGAAAACGTAGATGTACTATTTACGGAAGGCACTTATAAAGCAGTGACCATGAGTGTGACAGCCGGTATTTCAGTATTGCCCACTATTGTATTAAAAGCAGATACTGACATTTTATATGACCATACCCAAACGTCGACTCAGCAACAGTTGCAAGGAGATCTAACAACGGGTGACTATGCAAACTTTGAAATGCGTAGTGTGAATGATCAACCAGTAGATGGTACGCCGATACAAGGTAAATATGGAACATTGCATATTAATGCCGATGGTACATATCAATACATTGTAGATCAAAATACTGCTGCAAATTTTGGTGATATTGATACCTTCTCATATAGTATTAAAGATCCAGTAACTGGTAAATTGGCTACAGGCACCTTAAATATTCAACTTGATATTGTAGAAGCGAAAGATGATCAAGATAATGCTAAATTTGGCTTAGATAATATCGAAGATTATACTGGTTGGCATGTTGATGAGAGAACTGCAAACTCTTCAAGTGTTAAAGAATTCAGCCATGAAATTACCGTTGGGAAAAATCAAATTCTTGATTTGCAATTAGCTTATGCATTTGATCAATTTGCAACTAGTTCAAAAGCAGATCAGTATTTAATTACGCTAACGAATTTAGTTACTGGTCAAGTTATAGAAATTCTAAATACTTCAATAGACAGTATTCAAAATACTATAGCTTTACCATCATTAACTGAAGGTAAGTATAGAATTGATGTGACTGTTGATAATAGTTTGTCGTGGCAAGTTAATGTTAAATTAGATTTGACAGGAACAGTAACAACGCTAGATGGGTTTAGTGCGCAAGAATCTAATCTTGTGCTTGCAGAAGGTGATTTATTAGCAAATGACATTTACTATGAAAACCAAATTGCGAGTCTGAAAATTCAAGGGCAAACATTAGCGTTTGATAAGTACGGTCAGTATGAACATGCGGCAAATACTTCAATAGTATTACAAGGTCAACATGGTGTTTTAACTGTCAAAGAAGATGGTACATATAGCTATGAGGCATCAGGTGATTCCTATGGTGTAGAGAGGTTCGAATATATTTTGAATTCTATCCATGGTACTTCACAGTCAGCAGAGTTAGTGATTAATGTCGGTAAAAATATGACTGGCTCAAAATATGATGATGTAATAAGTGGTAGCGATGGACAGGATTCAGTGATCTTTAAATTACTGGATGAAGCAGATGCAACTGGTGGCAATGGTAAAGATACTTGGTCTGATTTCCATGTCGGAGATGTTGAAACTGATGTTGATGCAGATAAGATTGATGTAAGAGAGTTAATTTCAGGTAATAGTACTGATATTAAAGATTATATTAGTTTGAAAGATGATGGTAATGGCAATACTATTCTTTCAATTGATCGTGATGGATCTGTAACAGATATGACTTATAACCCAACAGAACTGTTGGTTCTACAAGGTGTAACGAAGACAGATGATTTGCTAGATCAACTGATTAATAATGGTCAACTATTATTCTAAATAACTAAATAAAAAAGAGGATCTTCGGATCCTCTTTTTTATTTTATGTGAACAAATATTATTTGTTATGAGAAGTACATGTTTGTAAAGGCTTTGTTGCACAAACATTCAGAAACTAAACGTTCCCCAAGTTGTCACTTAAATTTGGATGGATTGGGGGGGGATAACTCACCTTTTTAATTTTTAAGAAAAAGCTATAAGATATTGTAATTTAAGTGGTTTATTGAAAATTTTCCAGAATTACCTATAGTATTAGTAAACTAAATATAATCAAGTATACTTGACAAAAGAAGTGTTCTAACAGACTCTAATTTTCTACACACACTTTATAACATATTAATTTTTGGATTTTTTTAAATTTTTTGTATGTTATACATCAATTATGTTGTGGAAATCTTATGACCGTCAACCGCCACCAAAAGATATTTTTTGCTAGAATAGAAAATTTTACACGTGGCCGAACAGCTGCTGCTCGAAAATAATCAGGATATTATTGTAGGGGAATTAGCAGAAGAATTAGACATTGCGAAGGGCATCATTTGTAAATATTTTAAATGTAAAAATCAGCTACATCTCGAATTGCTCATTTTGAATGAAAAGCGACTCTTGGAAATCGCTCAAAAAATTAAAACGGATGTGCAAGAGGGAATTAGACAGTTCATGCTCTATCATTTGATGAATTCAAATCGAACGGTATTACTGCATAGTATTGAAGAGCGAATTACCAGTCAGGAAAGAGGAATAAAAAATAAGTTTGAAAAACTGTACGAAGTTCGAGAAAAAAGAATAGTCGAGGTTAAGGATATTGCGGTCGACTATTTAATTTCTCGCAATTGTGCGATTAGCCTGCGTTATTATCTCTCTTATGTTTTGACCATCACACATGGTGCCTGCCTGTTGTTAAGTTCAACCTATTTCAAAAATCTATTGGTGAAAGTCAGAATTTAATAATTTTTTATATAAAACAAGTTATTAATGTATAGCTTGTACTTTCAGTATTAACTCTCTGGCCAATCTAATTCCAATATACGTCTTAGCTGTTTAACGTTGTCCTTTCCCAAATGTTTTGCGAGTTCTTGCTCAGCTTGATGAATTTCTGCCAATGCAATATCCGACATTTCTTTTCCGTTCGTCGAAAACTTAACCATTTTGATGCGTTTGTCATTTGGACTATCAATAACTTCTAAGAACTGAGAATTAAGACCTTCAGCGACTAACTGATGTACCGCTTGGCGGGAAATTATTAAGCGACATGCCAATTCAGACATTGGCACAGGTGTTTCGCCAAGATAACTATAAAGCCTCGCCATCGATGGTGTTACGTAGCCATAACCATTTTTTCTGCATTTTTCATTAATTGGTCTTCGATCCATTCGAGACGAGATCGAAGCAAAGTTCTGAGAGATTTCGCGGCTAATACATGGTTAAAAATGAGCTCTCAATATAAGCAATATGATTTTTTTCCATTTTTATCTATGCCTTTTTTCTAATTTTTAAAACGTCAAGTATGCTTGACAATATGTTCATATTAAATTAGTTTTTTTTGCTAGGAACGCAAAACAAAAAGGGCACTTTGTACGGAATAATAACAAAATACACAGCGTAATGCTGTGATGACGATTTTAATCTGCTTTCAAATCGCCTTGATTTACAGTCTGCAGGTGTTGCTGCTTCGGGTGTCAGCGCACATTTTGACTTAGATAAATCGAGCCTAGGCTTATTTTTTAGTGTTGCAATTTTAGGATTATTGCCCGGTGGTCTAATTGGTGGTCGATTAGGGGACCGCATAGGCCGAAAAAAAGTATTGGTTATTTCAATTGCTTTTGGATACTTTAGAAAACATACCCGCCATTACATGGAAAGGTGTGGAGGGTTTTACACATTGGCAGTTTATGAATGCTGAAAATCAAAGTGTAGATATAAAATTCAAACCGCGCTTGATTGTTGATGATATCACGATGATGAGAAATGCAGCCCTAGATGGATTGGGGCTCGTTTTGATCCCGTATATCTATGTAGAAAATGTTATCGCCCTAGGCCGTATAATTCACATAGAATCCGAGCTTATTCCCAGAAAAAGCATTATTCGCGCTGTTCATTTAGGTCAAAAAGGCATGCGGTCTGCGGTGCGCCACTTACTTGATTGGTTAAAAGAGCTCACCGTTAATTTGAGATAGTTGAATTTGCTAAATAAGTTTTTTAACGATAGGTTTATGCAACACAGCTCTAATGAGTTAACCAAGGTTTGTTCTGAAAAAATATTTTCAATTTGGTTTAAATGATTATTTAAGATATATAAAGTATATTGAAAAACATAATACAGCCTACGCAATATTTTTAGAAATGATGATGGCAGCTTATAAAATGGTGATCCGTTAAAAAAAACAGGGCTTTGATGATTTATATGAATAAGCAAAATCTGATGAATTAAAAACCTGAACGAAAGTCGAGTAGAATTTCAATGTGTTACTGGATATTTTTATCCTGGATTTGCAACGTATATGTCTAAACCTGAGAAAATTCTAAATTAATTTTATGTATGTCATGATCACTTTCACTATCGTATTGATGAACATGAGCATAATTTGTTAGGTTACGTGGCTTATTTAAACTATTTTGTAGAGTAGATCTTTTGAAAAAAAAATTTATTGAAATAAAAAATGACTTACAGAAGCATAATATTTTCTTCACCAGAAGTGGTATAGAGCGTTTCAAAGAAGATGATGAAATTAGTTATCAAGAAGGCATTGTAATTGAGCCATATTGTGCATTTTTAGTGGGTAGAAATATCTGGGAAATGGGAGCTTTTTCTTATAGTTGGTCTACTTTACCTATCACGACTAAAGTAGGGAGATATTGTTCTATAGCAACAGATATCAAAGTGATGGGATTAAGACATCCTTATGAATGGCTAACGACCTCTGCAACAACTTATGATAGAAACTTTATTATTTATCAAAAATATCTTGATGATCAGCAAAAATTACAAAATGCGAGAAAGTTACCTCATATTCATTATAATAGATTAACTATTGGACATGACGTTTGGATTGGTTCAAGAGTAACATTAAAAGCAAATCTATGTATTGGAACTGGAGCTGTAATTGCGGCTGATTCAGTAGTGACGAAAGATATTCCTGCATATGCAATTGTAGGGGGGAATCCAGCAAAAATTTTAAAATACCGTTTTGACCAAGAGACTATAGAGCGGATTTTAAAAACAGAATGGTGGAAATATGATTTTAGTGACATTCAGCATTTAGATATTACTAATATAGATTTCTTTTTAGAGGAATTTGAAAATAAGAAAAGAGTTCTTACTCAAATGAATGTAGATCACTTAACACTTTAATTTATTTGTTTTGGAGGGCTTATTTCACAATATTATTTTCAAACGAATAAGCCTGCACCTAAAATTTACCGTACTCTAAATTGGTCTACATACAATTGCACACTTATTAATCGTGGGAATATTGCTATTTGGTTCGATCCAAAGACCCAGTGGTATGCACAATCACAAGGCAAGCAAGATCGAAATCAAACTTATTTCGATACGGATATTCAATGCTGCTTAATGATCAAATCTTTATTTAAATTGTCTTTGCGAATGGTCACAGGCTTCATCCAAAGTCTGATTAAGCTTTGTGGATTAGATTGGACAGCCCCGAATATCAGTGATATTCGTATTCCACACTGTGCAGAAGACAAAGGCATATCGATATTGCAATTGGCTATCAAAAAAGTAGTGGTTGTCTCCATCTACTCGTAGACTCTACTTGCCTAAAGTTTTTAGGTGAAGGTGAATGGAAGCGTAAGAAACATGGACCTGAATATCGTCGCCAATGGCGTAAGCTTCATATTGGTATCGGTGTTGAAACTATTCAAATACGTGCTGTACAACTCACCGCAGATAATGTCAGTGATTCCTAGGTACTGGAAGATTTACTTGCTCAGATCCCTTTAGATGAGCAGATTGACTCTGTTTATACGGATGGCGCTTATGACACCAAACAATGTCGTCAGGTCATTGCAGATCGGCAAGCGCATGCGGTGATTCCTCCAAGAAAAAATGCAAAGCCCTGTAAAGATATAAAAGCTCATTCATGAGAGCGAAATGAACTCCTTCAAACGGTTAATCTTGCGAAGCAGTGCTTCTCAGGCAGAACACTCTGGAAAAAATGGTCAGGCTATCATCGGCGAAGTCTGGTTGAAACCAAGATGCATTGCATTAAATTACTAGGCGATAAACTCTGTTCAAGGAATTTTAATAGTCAAGTGAATGAGATTCATGCACGTGTAGATGTCTTAAATAAATTCACAGGATTAGGTCGCCCTCATACCCAAGTTGTCACTTAAATATGAGTAGGTATGGGAGATTTAATTTTTAAATATTTGTGCAACAAAGCCGTAGTGTTTTATAAAATGAGTGCTATAGCGGATTATTTGAAACAAAAAAGCCGCATTCTATGCGGCTTTTAATTGAGCAAATAAATTATGCATCTTCAGTTTCTAAAATTTCGAAGTCATGGGTAATTTCTACACCACCATCCATTAGCATTTTGCTCGCAGAACAGTATTTTTCAGCAGAAAGTTCAACCGCTTTTGCAACTTGCTTTTCCTTCACGCCATGACCAGTGACTACAAAGTGCAAATGAATTTTAGTGAATACAGCAGGAATAGTGTCGGCACGTTCTGCATTTAATTCACAACGAACATCAGTAATGTCTTGGCGTGCTTTCTTTAAAATCGTCACAATATCGAAAGATGCACAACCACCAAGTCCTGTTAAAATCAGTTCCATTGGGCGCGGACCACGGTTTTCACCGCCATATTCTTGTGATCCATCCATCATAACAGTGTGACCACTTTGAGTTTTTGCTTCAAAAGCAACATTCTCTAGCCAATGAACACTAGTTTGCATTGCAAGTCCCTAAAAAAAGCTATAAATTTACGCAGTACCTGTACACTAACATAAATTGAGTTGATAAGGAATTTCAACTCTTACGTGTGACAAGTTCACTTTAGGTCTTGTGCGATCTATAAATTATCCATATTCGGAAACTGTTAGCATGACTTCAAACTTTTCACAACTTAGCACAGATGCGCTATCTCCGGGGCAGTTACCTGAGTCGGTGAAGGCATTATTAAAACGTGCATATATTAATCGTTACCCAAAACGTACAACAATCATTGATGCGGGCTCAGAATCTAAATCTTTGTATTTAATTCTTAAGGGTTCAGTATCTATCATTTTACGCGAAGATGATGAGCGTGAAATTGTGGTTGCGTACTTAAATGCGGGTGACTTTTTTGGGGAAATGGGTCTATTCGAAGCAAATGCACAGCGTACTGCAGAAGTGCGTACGCGTGATGTATGTGAAATTGCTGAGATTACCTATGAAAACTTTCATGAATTAAGTAAACAATACCCAGACTTAAGTTATGCGGTATTTGCACAGCTTGTACGCCGTCTTAAAAATACGACGCGTAAAGTAACTGACCTTGCGTTTATCGACGTGTCAGGTCGTATTGCACGTTGCTTAATTGATTTATCTTCACAACCAGAGGCAATGATTTTGCCGAATGGTCGTCAGATTCGTATTACTCGTCAAGAGATTGGTCGTATCGTGGGTTGTTCCCGTGAAATGGTTGGTCGTGTTTTAAAAACACTTGAAGAGCAAGGCATGATCGAAACTGATGGTAAAGCGATTCTAATTTTTGATGCATCGCTTGAAGAGAAAAGCCAATTGGCTTCTGACGATTTCGACGACGAAGAATAATCAGTCTTCCGAATCTAAAAAAAGCAAACTCAGGGGTTTGCTTTTTTTATGTCCATTCATTTCTCACTATTATAGCGGAAGCAACCTTTCTCACATTTTTTGACAAATAAACAGAAAATTATGATTTAAACAAAGCCGATATCTTATGTAAGCTACTTCGTGACTTATATATTGATATTTAAAATAAAGAGGGAATTTGCGGCATGCAATTTAAACCATTGGCACATACAGGCATATTAGTTCCAGAAATTTGTTTAGGCACCATGACGTTTGGTGAACAAAACACCCAAGCAGAAGCTTTCGAGCAACTGGATTATGCTTTAGAGCATGGTCTTAACTTTTGGGATACTGCAGAAATGTATCCTGTCCCGCCGAAACCTGAAACCCAAGGTTCGACTGAAACTATTATAGGTAACTGGATTGCAGCTCGCGGTGGCCGCGATAAAATAATCTTAGCTTCAAAAATTGCAGGGCCGTCACAAGGCGGTAGTCATATTCGTGACGGGCAAACTAAATTTATTGCTTCGGAAATTGAGTCTGCACTGGATCATTCTCTTCAGCGCTTACAAACAGATTATCTTGACTTATACCAGTTGCATTGGCCGCAACGTCCAACCAACTTTTTCGGTAAATTGGGTTATGGCAATGCCGAAGCAAACAGTACGCAAACTATTACCAATTTAGAAGAAACATTAGTTGCTTTAAGTCATGAGGTGAAAAAAGGTCGAATTCGCTCAATTGGACTATCTAATGAAACGCCATGGGGAACGTTGAAATTCCTACAACTTGCAGAAAAGCATGGTTTAGAAAAAATTATCAGTGTGCAAAATCCATATAGTTTGTTGAATCGTACTTATGAAATCGGTTTATCTGAAATTGCACATTACGAAGGCGTGGGCTTATTGGCATATTCACCTTTAGCATTTGGTTATCTAACAGGTAAATTCCGTCATGGTGCACGTCCTGCCAATGCTCGAGTGACACTATTTTCACGCTTTAGCCGCTATTCAAATGCGGAGAGTGAATGGGCAACAGAACAATATGCACAATTGGCTGAACAGCATGGTTTAACGTTGACACAGTTAGCACTTGCATTTATTAAGCAGCAATTCTTTGTCACCAGTACAATTATTGGTGCGACGAATCTAGATCAGTTGAAAGAAAATATTGATGCTTTTGATGTGAATTTATCAGAAGACATTTTAAAAGGGATTGAAGATATTCATCGCCAGCAGCCAAATCCTGCACCTTAAGCTGGACTTTTCAGTGGATTATGTAAAAGCCTGCATGTAAATGTGGGCTTTTTTGACATTTACGTGATTTAAGCTAGTGGAAAATCATTGAATTTTATTGTCAGAAAGTCAGTTGAGTTGACAAGAAAATTGCCTAAAAATACATATGTATTTAAACAACATAATAAAGTACTAAATTCTTCAATAAATGACTTGAAAAGTATTCTATTTATACCAATATTATAATTGAGATTTATCTTTATCTTAAAATTAACTCATTGAAAAATATTTAAAAAATGTATTTGAAATTTTAAATATGACTCCCATATATGCTTCAAGTACAGAATTTGTTGTGAGGAATAACAAGAATGCGATTCGAAAAATTCACAAACCGTTTGCAGCAAGCATTATCCGATGCCCAATCTTTAGCAATGGGGAAAGACCATACAGCCATTGAAGGAATCCATATTCTTTCGACATTGCTTGAAGAGCCGTCGAACCAAAACTTGTTACAACAGGCAGGTGCTAATCTTCCTGAGTTAAAAACCAAGCTTCAGCAAGCCCTACAGGATACCGCCACCATTGCTACGCCGACAGGGGACATCAACCTAAATCCTGAAGCAGTCAAGGCGCTGAATTTAGCTGACAGTTTTGCTCAAAAAGCTGGAGATGAGTTTCTTTCTACAGATTGGGTGATTCTAGGTTTAGCTGAAACGGGTAAAACCAAAACCTTATTAAATAGTGTAGGCGTAACGACAGATAAATTACGCAATGCAATTGAACAAATACGAGGCGGTGAACAAGTCATGAGTAATAACCACGAAGATCAACGTGATTCACTCAACAAATATACCTTAGACCTCAATGCACGTGCATTAGAAGGTAAGTTAGATCCAGTTATTGGTCGTGACGAAGAGATTCGCCGTACCATCCAGGTTTTATCACGTCGTAGTAAAAACAACCCCGTACTGATTGGTGAGCCGGGTGTGGGTAAAACTGCAATCGTTGAGGGCTTAGCACAGCGTATTGTTAATGGCGAAGTTCCTGAAAGTCTGAAAGGTAAACGTGTACTTTCACTCGACCTTGGTTCATTGCTTGCAGGTGCAAAATACCGTGGTGAATTCGAAGAACGTCTTAAAGCCGTTCTAAAAGATTTAGCCAAATATGATGGCGAGATCATTCTCTTCATTGACGAATTACATACGCTTGTTGGCGCAGGTAAAGGTGATGGTGCAATGGATGCAGGGAATATGCTTAAACCTGCATTAGCGCGTGGTGAGCTACGCTGTGTAGGTGCAACCACTTTAGATGAGTACCGCCAATATATCGAGAAAGATGCGGCTCTAGAGCGTCGTTTCCAAAAAGTGATCGTTGATGAACCGAGTGTGGAAGATACCATTGCGATTTTACGTGGTCTAAAAGACAAATATGCAACCCATCATGGTGTGCAAATTTTAGATTCTGCGATTATTGCTGCGGCAAAAATGTCGCATCGTTACATCACAGACCGTCAGTTGCCAGACAAAGCCATTGATTTGATTGATGAAGCTGCATCACGTATCAAAATGGAAATTGACTCAAAACCTGAGCCATTAGACCGTTTAGATCGTCGCCTAATTCAATTGAAAATGCAGTTAGAAGCGGTGAAAAAAGATGCAGATTCAGTCTCAAAAGCTGAAGTTGAGCACCTAGAGAAACAAATTGCTGAAGTTCAAAAAGAATATAGCGATTTGGAAGAAGTGTGGATTGCGGAAAAACGTTTGGTTGACGGCACGAATCAGGCTCAAATCGAGTTAGATAAAGCACGTACAGCCTTTGAAAAAGCACAACGTGAAGGTGATTTAGCAGAAGCGAGCCGTTTGCAATATGGTGTTATTCCTGAGTTGCAAAAACGCTTGAATGAAGAAGAAGTCGCCGAGGTGAACGAAGAACCGAAATTGATTCGTACTAAAGTCACAGAAAATGAAATCGCTGAAGTGGTAAGTGCGGCTACAGGTATTCCTGTTGCGAAAATGCTGCAAGGTGAACGTGAAAAACTCTTACACATGGAGGAGTTCTTACATAACCGTGTAGTTGGTCAAGATGAAGCTGTCGTAGCAGTGTCGAATGCGGTGCGTCGTTCTCGTGCAGGATTATCCGATCCAAACCGCCCAAGCGGTTCATTCTTATTCCTTGGGCCTACAGGTGTAGGTAAAACTGAGTTAACCAAAGCTTTAGGTAATTTCTTATTTGACAGTGATGATGCGATTATTCGTATCGACATGTCAGAGTTTATGGAAAAGCATTCTGTGAGCCGTTTAGTAGGTGCGCCTCCGGGCTATGTGGGTTATGAAGAAGGTGGTGTGTTAACCGAGGCTGTTCGTCGTAAACCTTATAGTGTAGTGTTGTTTGATGAGGTTGAAAAAGCACATCCAGACGTGTTTAACATCTTGCTTCAAGTGTTGGATGATGGTCGATTAACAGACTCACAAGGCCGTGTGATTGATTTCAAAAACACCGTGATCGTGATGACCTCGAACTTAGGTTCAACCGATGTTCGTGAATTAGGTGAAAACCCGTCGAAAGACGAAGTTCGAGCTGTGGTTATGGCTGCGGTATCTGAACATTTCCGACCTGAATTTGTGAACCGTATTGATGAGTTGGTGGTTTTCCACTCTTTACAAAAAGCGCAAATTCGTGGCATTGCGGATATTCAGTTGGATCGCTTACGTTCACGTTTGGCAGATAAAGATATGAGTTTGGCGGTTGAAGATAGTGCCTTTGAATTACTTATCGATGCTGGTTTTGACCCTGTGTATGGCGCACGTCCTCTGAAACGTGCTATCCAACAACAAGTTGAAAATACATTGGCACAGAAAATCTTATCAGGTGCTTTCCAACCGGGCGATACGATTGTCGTTCAAGCGGAAGGTGATCACCTAACTTTTGAAAAGTTAAAACTCAACTAAAAAGCACAAATCTGCTACATCCAGTTGTAAAAACAGAAACCCGGTTTAGGCCGGGTTTTTTAATTTTACGCTTGTCGTAATTTTCGTTTAAATACGTAAAGTTCATTGCATTTCATCATTTTCACCCACTAATATGACGTCCGCACACATCCAACGAGATGACTGTGTTCTGTAAAACAAAAACAATATCGCTCGTTCATCATGAATGAATGGCAACAGGAAATTATGATTATGATGGAATTTAAACTGCTTAGGCAGATCAAAAAAGAACCTTATAGTTTATATAAACGTACAGATGACATCACTGTTCAAGAACTCAAACGCATGTATGGTATTTACCAAAAGTATTATGCCAATACCCGTTATGAAATTTTTGAACGCGACTTCTTAGAAAAAACCGGTGTTTTTTTCATTATTGAACCGAAAAATAATCAAATTGTCGGATTCTCGACGGTTATGGAGCGTGACTTTATTGTTGATGGTAAAGCCCGACATGCTTTTTTCAGTGGTGATACCATTATTGAGAAAGAGTATTGGGGGAATCGTGCATTAACTCGAGCAATGTTCCGTTATATTATTAGTTTTAAATTTCGTCATCCAAGAACCCCTGTATATTGGATTTTAATCTCTAAAGGCTTTAAAACTTATCTGCTCTTAGCCAATAACTACTACAGCTACTATCCACATTATGGTGAGAAAAATGCCCATCTCAAAGACTTTGTCGAATCGTACTGTAAAGAATATTTCTCAGAATACTATAACCATGAAACAGGTCTTCTGAATTTTGGCGAAGACTACCAGCCACTCAAAGCAGATGTTGCGCCAATCACCCATGAGATGCGCGAAAACAATACCAAGATTGCTTTCTTTGAAGACAAGAACCCAACGTGGGTCGATGGAACTGAACTTCCGTGCATTGGTGAATTACGTTGGAGCGATTTATACCGTTATGTAAATCGATTCTTAACCAAGACCACCAGTGTGAGTAAACATGAAAGCAAGTTACGTTATAAGTCTCGTACATTGCATATTGCGACAGGTTCAGACTCGAAGGTGGCCTAATGGGATTGCTTCTCACCACTGCACATCAAGTTTTGAATATTGCCTGCCGTAAAGCATTTCAACGCTATACACAGCAGGCAAATCAGCTGGAAAATGTGCAACGTAAAAAATTAAGCCATTTTTTAAAGCAGCACATTTCGCAAAATCTAAGCTATGAGCAATTTGCCAAAAAATATCCGCTATCGCGTTATAGCAATTGGAAAAGCCAAATTGAACAATCCAGACAAAGTGGCAAAAATTGTTTGGGGCCTGAAAAAATTGTCCGTTTTCAACCGACCAGTGGGTCAAGTGAAGCAATTAAATTCATTCCCTATACTCAGGCTTTTTTAGATGAATTGGATGAAGCTATTGGGTTATGGCTCACCAATTTATATCGCACTCATCCACAACTGAAGAATTCAACGCATTATTGGTCGGTTTCATGGTTGCCTGAAAGCCAGCGAAAGCTTTTAGAAAATAGTAATTTGAATGATGATAGTGCGTTGCTTAATCTGTCAAAGCGAGTGCTGAGTAAAATTACCCAGTCGGTACCGACTGAAATTGCGATGGCAAGTTCAGCCGAAGATGCCATGTTTGCAACTGCGGTGTATCTCGTTGCAGATAAGCATTTAGGCATGATTTCGGTATGGAGTCCTACATTTGCTTTGCAATTGTTGGATATTATTCAAGAACATCAAGCTGAAATTGTGCAAGTCTTAAAAACTGGTCAATGGCAACGTGAGGGATTGAGTTTTCTGCAAGTTCCTAAATCTTGTCAACAATGCTATCGCTTACAAGACTTGGATTTGACCCAAGCAACGGCGTGGAAAAAACTGTGGCCTAAACTCAGTCTGGTTTCGAGTTGGGATACAGCGAGCGCAGAGCAGTGGGCAGTACAACTCCAGCAACGAATTGCAGGTGTGGCATTTGAAGGTAAAGGTTTATGGGCAACTGAAGGCGTAGTGACGATTCCATTTGCAAACCGTTTTACCTTAAGTTATCAGTCACATTTTTATGAATTTATTTTGCAGGACAGCCAAAAAGTGGTGCCATCTTGGCAACTGAAAATAGGCGATATCGTTAGTCCTGTGATCACGACAGGTTCAGGATTAATTCGTTATGTGATTGATGATGAATTAGAAGTCACAGACTTTTATCAGCAAGTGCCATGCTTCAAATTTTTAGGTCGCAAAATGACGGTAGATTTGGTCGGAGAAAAGCTCGACCACAATGCTGCAGTTAAAGTTCTTGCAGAGTTTAAACAAGCGGATTATTTGCCGATTAGTATCTTGGGTATCGAACAATGTTCGGTTAAAAAGCCACACTATATTTTACTCAGTGAAGGTAATACAGACAAACAACCCTCCGCTCAAGCACTAGACCGTTTGCTTAAACATAATTTTCATTATGAATTGGCACGCGATCTAGGGCAGTTGGATGAACCTGAAGTGGTACATGTACAAGATGCTTGGGACTACTACAAAACATTAGCCATGAACAATGGCATGATTGAAGGGAATATTAAGCCTGAGCCGCTTAAGAAAATGAAAACAAAAATAATTGAGTATTGAGATGGATATCGATGTGTTAGATGCACCGTTCGATGAAACGGCGCTATATCATTCAAAGAATGAGACTAAGTTTGCGGTTCGAAATGCGACTGTCGAAGATGATGAGCAACTAATGAAAATTAGTGCTGAGACTGTGCCAAGTAATGGTATTACATTATCTTATGAGCGTCATCCGAGTTATTTAGCTGCTAGCCACGCGCAGTATAATCGACCAGATTTAAAAGTGGTTGTCCCTGTGGATGATCCATCTATCGTGATTGCGATGATGAATTTGGGATGGCGTTATTGTTATATCAATGGTCAGCCTGACCTAATGCGTTATGTTGCCGATTTAAGAATGAATCCAGCTTATCGTGGTGCTAAAGTCATGCGCTTATTAATGGACTATGTCCACGATGAAATTCCGCAAGATACGATTTTTGAAAGTGTAGTTTTAAACGCCAATACTGTCGCTGCTAGTATTTTACATCATGAAAGATCAGGTTTTCCATTGCCATATTTTTATGACGAAATCCGAACCTATACTGTTTCACAGGCAGTGAAACCAAAAACTTTCAATCAATATCAATTTAAAACGCTGACTGCTGAAAGTGTAGATGAAGCAAATGATTTCATTTTAAAAATGAAAGACCATTATAATTTTTTACCTAGCTATGATTTTAATGCGTTGGTTGATGGTCAAAATCCATTTTGGGCAGGCTTAAATCTGGATGATTTTTATTTGATTTATGATCAGCACAATCAGTTGGTTGGACTCTATGGATTATGGAATCAAAAGAGTTTTAAGCAAACCCGCGTAATCGACTATTCGCGTTCATTAAAGTTGATGAAGCCTTTTTATAATGCCTACGCCAGTGTGCGTGGTGTATTATCACTGCCAAAAATTCAGGGAACTTTCGATTATTTAATGCTGCATAGTCCACTATGTCATCCTGAACATCTAGATGTATTTGCAAGTTTAGTTTTTCATGCCAAGCAACAGACCAAGCGACGTGGCAAAGAAACCTATTGCATCACTCTGGCAGAGAAGGACCCACGTATAGGATGGATGAAAAATACCACCTCTCACGTGTTAAAAGCCAAGCACTATTTTCATAGTTTTAAAGGCAATCCATATGCAGCTTTTGATCGTAAACGTATAAGTTATTTTGAAGCTGGGCGTATATAGTTGAAGTGATAGCCATCAAAAAATCAATTAAAACTGCCAAATCAATCATTTAATATCATTCTAATTGTGTACTTATGTAACTGAGTTCTTCAGTATACTGCGCAAAGAATAATCAGAATGAGAAAGACATGTCAAAATTGATGTGGGGAATTGGCAGTTTAGCGGTGCTTTCAGCAGCTGTGGTGGGAGGAAATTTATATGCAGATAAATCTCTTGCCCAATTTTATACACAGAATAATTGGTCAGCAGCTGTACAAGATGTTGATGTGAAGTACAGCAATTATCAAATGGGCTTGATGGGCGGAACGGTCGATTGGGTATTAACGCTGAAAACAGACCCGTGTAAACCCAAAGAAGTGATCTTATTGAAGGGTACCGATCAGATTCAACGTGGGTTGAAAGGTTATAACATCAACTCGAACTTTAAGATTGTTCAACAACAAAGTACGTCCGAATATGCCAAGCTTTTTGGTACGGTCTTAACGGCAAAAACGTTGGTCAATTGGATTGGTCAAAGTAAAACAGATCTACAGATTCCTGCATTTAAAACGACTGCACAAGGTGCAACGGTACAAGCTGATGCCAGCCAATTGCAAATTCGGATCAGTAGTCTACCGGGGCAAGCCACTAAGGTATCTGAGCTTTCAATCCATTTACCTGTGGTTCTGTTGAGTGAAGGTCCAATGCAAACCATGGTGCAAAATTTTTCGATGAAGACCAATCAAGGTTTAAATCAGAAAAATCTTGAAAATGGTTTTGTTGAAATTCAAGCGGGTTCTATCAAACGTTTAGATCAAAAGTTCTCAGGCGGTATGCGTGGTATGCAATTGCGTTGGGAGACCGAACTAAATAAACATGATGTGGACTTTGAAGGCTACTTAAAAGCTGATGAGATGGATTTCCCAGGCTCACCGGTCACTAAAGATTTCGCACTGAATTTGGCATTGCATAAAGTTAATCTAGATAAAGTTCGTGCATTTAGTGAACTTTTGCATCAGGTGGAAAATTCATGCGATGCAGTGGGTGAATCAAGTGAAGAAATGACTCAAGCATTCTTAGCAATCGCAAGCCAAGGTTTTGATTTTGAATCTAAAGATAACTCGATCAGTATTGGTGGAGGTAAAGCCTCTGCAAATGTCGTGGGGAAAGTCATGCCGGGTCACCATGCCTCAATGGAGTCTTTTATTAAAATGGTGCCGAGCTTACTAGATTTTCAAGCAGACTTAAGTTTTGATAAAAATATGATGACTGCAATCATGAATAACTTTTTGCAATTACAAGGCAAAAGTTTGTCAGGACAGGAAGCCGAAGCCATGTTTGCAGGTTTTGAAACATCAGGGCAAGGCAAGCGCGATGGCAATAACATGGTCATGAGTATGCAATATAAGTTCGGTCAAAAGCTTTTTGGTCAGGCTATACAAAAGAAATAAGCAACAAGTGGTTAGTCGTTTAGTTTGAAAATATAAAACCGTCATAGATTGGCGGTTTTTTATTTTGAGCTGCGGAATCATGATGTTCACTTTATCGGAACACAGCGGCCTAGCCATTGTTGAATAGTTGAAAAGTTGCTAGCGTCAATGGGCAACTAGCCAATCAAAACAACAATAGGAAAGACACGATGTCACACGATTATTTTTTTAGACGGAAATTTGTTCAATCATCCATGCCTAAATGTTCTTGGGTAAAACACAGTCTTATTAGTAGCATTTTTCTGATCGCTGTTCAGTCTACAGTTTTTGCGGGGACGCCAATTTCAGATCAACGTTTGTCGAATGAAACGCAAGGTAAAAAACAATTTAGTGAAGAAACCTTAGATATTATTGAGAGTGAAGCAGCTAAACCCAAAGAAGAGCAGCAGAACAATTCAAATCATAAATCTAATCGTAATAACAAGATCATTCAGGAGACCCAGCTTGAAGGCTCAACCATGAGTGATTATTTGCTTCAAAAGAAAAGGGCAGCGGATCAGGTCGGGTTAATACAATCTCCAGAAGTCGCACCGATTAACCGTATTGTGCTGCAAGAGCGACATGAAAATATTCGAGTAACGTATCCAGATGGAGTCGTGGTTGAAATGAAGCACTGACGTGCTTCATTTCATAGATCAGGAATTGCTAAAGTTAAACCTTAGATTTGTGGATGGGTGATTTTCCATGCACGATGAATTTTGCTGTTACGTTTAAAGTCTAGACCAATGGTTTCATTGCTGATTTCTTCAACATCAAACATTGCCATGATCACATCGTCCATCTCAAAACCACGGTAGTTGTTTGAGAAGTAAAGCGTACCGTCAGTGGTTAAACGGTTCATGGCACGTTTAAGCAAAGACATATGGTCGCGTTGGACATCAAACGTACCATAGAACTTTTTAGAGTTTGAGAAGGTTGGTGGGTCAATAAAGATCAGGTCATATTGCTCGTGACCTTCTTTCAACCATTCAAAACAGTCGCTAGAGAAGAACTGATGTTGTTCATCTGCATGATCTACAGTCAAACCATTCAGTACAAAGTTCTCTTTAGACCAGTTTAGGTAGGTATTTGACAAATCGACACTGGTCGTACTTGCTGCACCGCCAAGCGCTGCATGTAAGCTCGCTGTAGAGGTATAGCTGTATAAGTTCAGGAAGTGTTTGCCTTTGGCTTCTTTGGCAATGCGTAGACGCATTTGACGATGGTCAAGGAACAAACCTGTATCGAGGTAATCTGTTAAGTTCACCAAAATCTTAGCTTTGCCTTCTTGAACGATAAAACGTTTAGACGCAGTACTTTGTTTAGTGTACTGATTTTTACCTTCTTGGCGCGCACGTGTTTTAATGAAAATCGCATCACGACCTAAGCCTGTCACTGCACGAATCGCTTGAAGTGCTAAGTTAAAGCGTTTTTTGGCTTTTTCAGGGTCAATTTTTTTCGGTGGTGCATATTCTTGTACGTGTAAACGATCACCATACAAATCTACCGCGACATTAAAGTCAGGCAAATCGGCATCATATAAACGTAGGCAGAAAATATTTTCTTTGACTGCCCATTTTTTAAGATTCTGCATGTTTTTTTGCAGACGGTTAGTAAAGTCTTCTGCACCTTCAATTTTTTCAAATTGTTGCGGTTCCCAATGCTCTAGGAAAGGCTTTTGAACTGCCGCAGGTTTGACTGTACCAAAACGGACGTAAATTGGTAGCTTACCATTCATCAAACGCAAAATTTGTGGATCATTAAAGGCAAGGACATCGGCCTGTTCAACTTGTGCTGCAATAATTGCAGCAGGCTGATTTGGGAAGTTCTTTTGTAATAATGCCGATAGACCTAAATATAGTGCGCGGTTAGAGGCTTTATCACCTAAACGCTCGCCGTATGGAGGATTAGTGACAACAAAGCATTTCTTACCTGTTGCTTGGAAATCTGGCCAGTCTGCAAGTGTACGTTCTTCAATTTTAATTTGATCAAGTACAGATTCGAAACCTGCAGCGATAATATTTTGTTTGGTTGCTTTTACTGCTTCCCAGTCTGCATCAAATGCATAGAATTGTGGGAGAGGGTTTTCAAGTGCGGCTTTATGACGTTCAGCAGCTTCGCCTTTGATCGACATCCAAAGTTCATGGTCATGACCATTCCAACCATTAAAACCAAAACGACGAACAAGGCCTGGCGCGCGGTCAGTCAAAATCATTAAAGATTCAATGATAAAGGTCCCTGAACCACACATTGGATCCAAGATAATATCGGGTTGATGTTGTTTAAGTTTTGCTTTCTGTAAGATAGCAGCCGCTAAGTTTTCTTTAATCGGTGCATCTGTCATGTAGCGACGGTAGCCGCGTTTATGTAGAGAATCACCTGATAAATCTAAGCAATAAGTATGTTCAGTTTTGCCAGCTAATACATACAACGTAATTTCAGGTTGCTTAATGTCAATGCTAGGACGTTTGCCCACAGCTTCCATAAAGGAATCGACCACACCATCTTTAACACGTAAAGTTGCGAACTGAGAATTGACTTTAATGTCACGTTCGATGTGTAAACGAACGGCAAATGTACTTTGTGGTGCAAAAATAAGTGACCAGTCAAAGTTTATTGCACCTTCGTAGAGCTCTTCCGCTACATCACGTGCATCATGCGTGAACTCTAATTCATGTGAATGAATGGGGGTGAGTACACGTGAAGCCAAACGTGACCACATGCAAATACGGTATGCATCTTCAAGTGTGCCTTTGAATACAAGACGACCCGAGAACTGTTCAATATTTTGAACACCTAAACCTTCAATTTCCTCGCGGAGTAAGGTTTCCAGTCCATCTGCACAGGTAACCCAATATGTAGAAAGACGCGGTTTCGAATTCATGTAAATTTCCAAAGGCAAAAAAGCAATCGCATATTTTAACGTATTTTCGGGGATTTGGGCGGACGATATTGCGCTGAAACGGGAGAAATATCGGTAGATTTGAATGACTTTATCAAATTTATTCTGTGTACATTGTGAGAAATATCACTTAATGGTACAAAAATTGCTATAACCCTGATCAAAATTCGATCTTTATAATATTGATATCATTAGGGGTATTTATGACAGGGCTGGCAATCAATAGTCAATCAAACGCATTTTCAATCGCAACCTTAATCTATGCGCGTTTACGTCGTGTGTCAGGTCGGGTTATTGACGCATTATATGTAGTTGAAAATGTCGAATATGCACGCTTTGTTTCTAATTTGGCTTTGGCAACGGCTGATCCTGAATTATCTCGTTTAGTTGCACGTTTATATAGTGAGTTGAATTTGCATGACGTTGCAGTTTCAGTACCAGAAGAATCAATGGTTAACTCAGTATCGCATGAAACAGCAGAAATTTTAATGAGCGAACCGACTGCGGAAGACATTTGTAAAGCACAGGTTGCACATCGTTATATTGGCGCATTGCGTTAATTCAATCCTGCTGTGAGCAGTAGGCATTTTTTCTTGCTGCGCACAGCCTGATGTATAAACCAACTTCCTTATTTCAAGAGTTGTTGAACTGCGCAGAAGGCGGCTGTTTACAGCTGAACTTTATTTTTTGAAAGTATCCAATTCAATTAAAAATAAAGGTGGATTGAAGTTCTGTTTGAAGGCTTTTTGAAAGGGGAAAGGTGAAGTTTAATTTAAAACGTTTAATTTATCTAATTGAAATGATAGATAGGAATTTGAAAATTCATTTTGAATAACATCATGCGTTTGCATTGAACGTTGAAAACTTCAACTGCCATTTGCCAAGATTCTCTGTATAATGCGTTAACTTAACGATAAGGAATCTCTCATGCACTTGGCGGCATTGCATACACCGAGCCAGATTCAACTCAACCAAGATGGTAACTTAAAACATTTCCTCACCATCGAAGGCCTTTCTAAAGAAACTCTCACAAAAATATTGGACACTGCACAGTCCTTTTTTAATGACCAAAATCAGCTAATTACGAATAACCTTTTAGAAGGTCGTACAGTGATGAACCTGTTTTTTGAAAATTCAACACGTACCCGTACCACTTTTGAAGCGGCAGCAAAACGTCTGTCTGCAAACGTATTGAACATTGATATTGCACGTTCAAGTACATCAAAAGGCGAGACACTGCGTGATACCTTGTGGAATTTAGAAGCGATGGCGACCGACATTTTTGTGGTTCGTCATTCATCGTCAGGCGCGCCGCACTTTATTGCCAAAGATGTTTGTCCACATGTGGCAATCATCAATGCAGGCGATGGCCGTCATGCGCATCCTACGCAAGCCATGTTGGATATGTTGACGATTCGCCGTGAAACTAAAAAGAATTTTGAAGACATTTCCATTGCCATCATTGGCGATATTAAGCATTCGCGTGTTGCCCGCTCAGATGTCGCTGCATTACAAACATTAGGCTGTAAAGATATTCGTGTCATTGCGCCAAATACTTTGCTGCCTTACGGTTTTGATGACTATGGCGAAGGCGTTCGTCTGTTCAACAACATGGAAGCCGGTATTCAAGACTGCGACGTGATTATTACCTTGCGTATTCAAAATGAACGTATTGATTCTCCTGCGCTGTCATCTCAAGCTGAATTCTACAAAATGTACGGTTTGAATAAAGAGCGCTTGGCTTTGGCTAAACCTGACTGCATCGTGATGCATCCGGGACCAATGAACCGTGGTGTTGAAATTGACTCAAGTATTGCCGATGGCACTCAGTCAGTGATTTTACATCAGGTGACCAATGGTATTGCGGTACGTATGGCGGTACTGGCTTTGGCAATGCAAGGTCAGTTGCAAGAAAAAGGTTTAATTGAAGCGATTGCGGTTTAAGGGATAGTCATGAGTATTGTTAAAGTTGAAAATGTACGTGTCTTAGATCCAATCAATCAAACTGACAGCGTACAGACAGTTTATATTGAAAATGGCCGATTGGTTGCCGAAAGCAATGCCGCTGAAACCATTGATGGTCAAGGCAAATGGCTGATGCCAAGTATGGTTGACCTTTGCGCGCGTTTACGAGAGCCGGGTCAGCAGCAGCACGGCACTTTAAAGTCAGAAGGTAAGGCTGCGCGTGCGAATGGTATTTTGCATGTGTTTACCCCGCCTGACTCTAAACCGATTGTGCAAGACAATGGTGCATTGATTCATGGCCTGGTGGAAAAAGCCATGCTGGACGGCGGTATTTATCTGCAGGTGATTGGCGCGCAAACTCAAGGCTTGTTAGGCAAGCAGCCTGCGAATATGGCGGGTTTGAAAAAAGGTGGCTGTACTGCGGTATCGAATGCTAATGCGCCATTTATGGACGATGATGTGGTGATTCGTACCTTGGAATATGCTGCGGGTCTCAACATGACCGTTGTATTCTATGCCGAAGAACCGCAGATTGCCAAAGATGGCTGTGTGCATGAAGGCTTTGTCGCATCTCGTCAAGGTTTACCGATGATCCCTGCATTAGCGGAAACCGTAGCCATTGCAAAATATTTACTGATGATTGAAGCCACTAAAGTGCGTGCGCATTTTGGTCTGTTGTCATCAGGCGCATCTGTTGAATTGATTAAACATGCTAAAGCGAAAGGCTTACCGGTGACTTGCGATGTAGCCATGCACCAATTGCATTTAACTGATCAGTTGATCGACGGCTTTAATTCACTTGCGCATGTGCGTCCGCCGCTGCGTTCTGAGCAAGATAGAGACTTGCTCAGACAAGCGGTAAAAGACGGTGTGATTGACGCGATCTGTACGCATCATGAGCCATTAAGCAGCTCTGCGAAAATGGCGCCATTTGCTGAAACACAGCCCGGTTTTACCGCATTTGATACTTATGTGCCTTTTGGTATTCAACTGATTCAAGAAGGCCTATTAAGCCCACTGGAATGGGTTGAAAAAGTCACACTCGCACCTGCTAAAGTAGCCAATATGCAACAACGTTGGGAAGATGAAGCGGGTTGGGTGCTTGTTGATCCTGAACTTGAGTGGACCATTAATAAAGACACGATTGTGTCAAATGGTAAGAACACACCATTAATTCAGCACACCGTTAAAGGTAAAGTGCTTCAAGCTTTTTATGCTGTTTAAGCTAGAGCCCAGCATTAAAATCAGTTGAGTCCTAATATTTTAATCAGACATCAAAAAAGTCAGCTTCGGCTGGCTTTTTTTATGAGGATTGAAATTAATAGATTGAAAATAAAAAAGAAATTAACGCGCTGACAAGTCTGAACAAATTATTACATTTGATCAAAAAATAAACATATAAACTAAAGTACACATGAAAATAATGACAACTGCATGGAGTACAAATATGAATATAGATTTATTAGCGCTGATTAAGCAGCACGTCTCCTCGATTGTGCTGGACGGTGATACACAATATTTAACTGAAAAAAATTCAGCCATTAGCCAATTTATTCCATTCCTGTTAAATATTTTTCGATCCAAACCTGAATTTATTGATGCCTTTCAAAAACAGTTAAACCCTCGTATTAGTGATATATTTTCAGCAAATCCCACATTAAAAGAACAATTTTTGCAACATCTCGGTGGCGGTACGGCCCCAACGTCAGAAATAGAGCAAACCTTAAACCACTCTATAGCTCCAACTTTAGGGGCACTTGAAAATGAAGCGGGTTCATCTGATCCCGTCGCAATCACGCATTTACTTGATAATCATGCAGATAGCATTTTGGCGGCACTACCACAATGGGCAGTGCCTTTACTCGCAGGTTTAGGGGTCAACACTGCAGCTGGGCGTACATTACACCAAGCACCTGTTGTTGAACCAACACCTGTTATCGTTGAAGAAAAACGCTCGAATTGGTTTATGCCAATTATTGCACTGCTTATATTATTGGGTCTGCTCGCATTTTGGTTTAAGTCTTGTACTAATAAAGAAGAACCAACCACCTCTGCAACAACGGTTGCACAGCCTGCGGCATCTCAGCCAGCACATTTGCAATTTAGCACCGGTACAGATGGGCAGTTAACCAGCTGTCAAATTCAAACAGGCGATTCAAACTATCTTGAAATTTTGCAGCAGCAAGTTAAACAGATCTTTAACTTTAATACGGGCTGTGGTGCTTCATCTGATGCCAGTTACCATACTCAATTTATTGATCAAGATACCATTCCAACGGTTCTGCAAAAACTTAAAGGTGTGCCAAATACCACTTTAACCTGGACAGAAAATCAGTTATCGATTTTGTCGCAAAATCCTGCGGATGCTCAAAGCCTTGCCAATCAAATTAAGCCTTTAGCAAAAAATATGACGGTATTGGTTCAAGAAGGTGTGAGTGAACAAACTGCAGTAGATAACAGTATTACTGATGCACAAAAAGCATTAGCGAGTATTAACCCTGAACAAGTTCGTGCTCTAGATGTTGCGACTGCGCTTAACTTACAAATTATTAATTTTGCGACAGGTTCATCTGATATTCCTGACGTGAATAAATCGATTTTGGATCAAGCGGCAGCGTTAATGCAGCGCGCTACAGAAGTACATCTGACTGTACAAGGTCATACCGATGCTGTGGGTAATGCGGAAGCGAATAAAGCTTTATCGCAAGAGCGTGCACAAGCTGTGGTGGATTATTTGGTATCGAAAGGCGTTGATCCTGCACAGCTTCAAGCGGTGGGTTATGGTCAAGAAAAACCGGTAGCAGAAAACAGCACCAAAGAAGGTCAATTCAAAAACCGTCGTATTGAGTTTGAAGTTTTAAATACTGAGAATGGCAAAGTACGAGATGTCACCAGCGAAGGCGTAACTGAAAAGACCAATTAAAACCGTACTAAATGAGATGATATATAAAAAATCCCTGCACATGCGGGGATTTTTCTCGTCAAAGCGCTGTAGTTTTGAGTAAAATACGCGCGAAGAATAAAATCATAATGGTAATTATACAATGAAAAAAATAGTCATCACGAGCCTCATGTTGTCTGCGGCATTGATATCCGGCTGTGATAATTTTAAAAATAAAAAAGATGCTGAGGCCAAAACGGAAGCGCCTGCTTTGGAAGATTGGAGTTGTACTGCACAAGCCAATATCGACCAATTGCAAGATCATTTAAAAAACGAATATCTCAAAGAATTAAACAAAGAAATACGTCAGTCCGATTATGAAGCCGATCAGCAACTTATGGATCTGATTGTAAAAAATCTAAAATTTAACATTCAAAATGTCACGACTTTAACTGAAGACCCTAATAAAGCCAAAACATTGGAATGTAGCAGTCAATTGTTGGTGGTTTTCCCGAAAGGATTACAAAAGCGTGCTGAAAACGCCTTTGCTGAACGACCATGTGACGAAGGCTGTGAAGAACGTGGTCATTATACTTTGAATGATTCACTCGAAGATGGTGAGTCAGGCTTAAGCATGGACAATGATCAGCTTAAAGGGAACTTTAGCTATAGCATCACTAAAACGGACAAAGATGGTTTAAGTTTAAGTGTCCCAAGTCAAAATGACGTAATTGATAGCGTTGTAACAGTGACACGTCATGCGGTGCTATATGCGGCATATAGTGCTCAAAATAAGCGAGACGAAGAATCCTATCAGCAAGGGATGGAGAGTCAATCTCAACAAATGAGCCTTGCACAAAAGGCAATGGATATTCGTAAGAAAGAGCTAGATCAGGATAATGCAAAAGTAGTAGATCGTCTCAATCAGACTTGGGATCGTTTTAGTGATGAACAAAAGGCGCAGTTACAGCAAGATCAAGCAGACTGGTTTGAAAAGCGTGATATCGACTGTAAAGTGCTTGCACAAAAAAGTGTTTATTCATTAAATGAAAGTGAAAAAGAGACTTATCAAAAGCATTCGCAATACTGGGATGATGCGATGAATACGCAAAATCAAGAGTTGCAATATACCAAATGTTTTAATCAGAAAACTACAGAACGAATTGTGTATTTAAATAACGTGTTTAATTGATCTAAAAGAAGAAAAGCCCTCAATGAAGGGCTTTTTTTTGAATCTTAATTTATTGCTTGATGATCAAAACAGGAATTGGGCACTGCGTTAAAATATTTTGTGCTACGCTGCCCAGCATGGCTTTTTTTAAACCTGTGCGTCCATGCGAACCCATGATGATTAAGTCTGCAGAGATTTCATCAGCCACTTGTAAAATCCCTTCAGTTGGCGATACACCATGAATCAAACGAGTTTTAACTTCGATACCATCACGTACAAAGGTTTGTTTGATATCTTCTAAACGCAGCTGAGCACTTTTTTCAGCCTGCATAAAATATTCAGTGATTGCAGGTGCAACAGCATAGAAATCGACACCAACGAATGGATCAACAGCAACAACACTAACAATGGTCACTTGTGCATTTTGACTTTTAGCCAAGCTGAGCGCATGTTCAACAGCAGAATATGAAACTGGAGATTCATCCACAGGGACTAAAATTTGTTGATATTGACTCATATCTGCTTCCTTAATATTTTAAATGTTATCAATCTAATCTTGCTCTATTCACGAAATTGTATGAATTAGACAAAAGGGTAAGCCTATGGGTGAAGGGTGTGCTGAATACAAAAAAGCCCACATGATGTGGGCTTGGTCATCTTAAGCTTTTACAACCAACACAGGTAATTCAGTATTACTGAGTACATCTTGTGCGAAGCTGCCGAGTAGCATTTTCTTAAAGCCTTTACGACCATGTGAACCCATCACAATCAAATCGGCTTTGACTTCATTGGCTGCTTCTACCACACCTTCAGCAGAAACTTGGCCTTTAATGATTTTACTTTGTGCTTCTACACCCACTTCAGTTGTAATTTGCACAGCTTCTTTCAAAGCAGATTCAGCATTTGCATAAGCTTGTACGAAATATTCTTTCATGATTGATGAAGAATAATAGAAGTCTGCATCGGTAAATGGGTCTTCAGCAACAAGGCTGATTAAAGTGAGTTGGCTGTTAAACGCCTTGGCAATAATTGCAGCTTTTTTAACTGCAGAAAACGAGATTTCTGAACCATCGACAGGTACTAAAATGTTTTGATATGACATGGAACAATCTCCTGTAATTTTGCTTTTAAACCCTATAGATTATTGATAACACATTGTCGTGCATGGTTCAATTTATTAATCTAAAAAATATTGTAAATTCATAAAATTACATAAATTAATGTCGATAAGTCGTCAAATAAATCTGAGCGGAAAACTCGGACTTTGCTCAAAAAATATTAAAATAAAATCGACTAATTTTCTCGGATTTTGAGCCTAAATGATCAATTTGAACTTTATAAAAATAAGCCTAAACTATATACAGTTTTAAATCTAAGATTTATAACAAAATTGATGCGATTGGATAGTTTGATATGTCATATAAAGTAGGGTTGGTTGTACTCAGCATGTGTTCAGTGTTGCATTTGTCTGGTTGTCAAAACACGCAAAGCAGTACCAAAGTGATTGCAGGCGCATTTAACTTATCGACACAAGTTCAAAAGACCTTCATCAACCTACATGCACCTGACAATGTTATTGTGCAGTCAAATATTCAATATCTACAAAATCCAAATTTAAACTTGGATATCTATCAACCTGAAACAAGTATGGCGATTGCACCAAGACCAACGATTGTTTGGATCCACGGGGGCGGTTGGGTCTCTGGCTCAAAAGAACATGCAGGTGGATATTTTAAACGACTCGCAGCCCAAGGCTATAATGTAGTTTCTGTTCAATATCAGTTTGCACCTGAAGCCATTTATCCTGCACAGCTCAACCAAATTGATGCTGCATTGATGTTTTTAAATCTACATGCAGCACAATATGGCATTGATTCGCAAAATATGTATTTGGCAGGGGATTCTGCAGGTGCAAATATGGCCAGTCATTATGCCGCCTTGGTTACGAATCCAGATTTTGCGAAAGCGTCAAAGATTCAACCTGTATTAAAGCCTTCACAGCTTAAAGGGCTGATTTTACATTGTGGTATTTATGATTTAAACAGCTTTGTAAATACTGCACCCGCAGAGATTGGACTGATCGAGTGGGGCGTCTATAACTTAGTTCAGGCGTATACCGGAGACAAAAAAGATGATGCCGAGTTTTTAACGCGTATTTCAACGGCCTCAAATATTAATTCAAAATATCCGCCTGTATTTATCAGCGGTGGCAATAAAGATTTTTTAACCAAAACGCAATCTGAGCCTTTTGTAGAAAAATTGCTGGCAAATAATGTATCTGTGACAGCGGTTTTTTATCCAGATTCGAAAGAATTTTTGGTACATGAATATCAATTTATGATGAGTAAAAAGGCCAGTCAGCAGACCTTTGATCGCACTTTAGAATTTTTGCAACAACACACACAGACCGTCAAAAATTAAAAACAGACTTAAAAGGCTTGCAGAATAATCTCTAACTCAATAACATACCTACCAGTTGGTATGTTTATTTTGGAATGATTAATGAATTCGGTCACTTTAGCTTATGGCTTACTGTCATTGGCGATTATCTCAGAAGTAATTGGTTCGACATTTTTGGTGAAGTCAGAAGGGTTTACCAAACTTGCGCCTTCATTGGCTGTCGCAGTTTTATTCTGTTTGGCATTTTATTTATTGTCTCAGGTGATTAAAGTCATACCACTTGGTATTGCTTATGCCATTTGGGCGGGTGTTGGTATTGTTTTAACTGCACTAATTGGCTACTTTATCTTTCGTCAAAGTTTAGACCTCCCAGCCATGTTAGGGATAGGCCTGATTGTTTCAGGTGTGGTCGTGATCAACCTGTTTTCAACTTCAGCTGGACATTAATATGGATAATCCGCATCAGCGCAAGAAAGAGCCTCAACTGATACGCCAAAGTATTTTGCAGCACGCAATCCTTCTTGCTGCTGATAAAGGTGTCAACGGGGTGTCGATTCAAGCCGTTGCGGATTTAGTTGGGGTTACAAAAGGTGGTGTATTTCATCATTTTTCAAATAAGCAAAAGCTCTTAGAGTCCATGATTGTGATGCTTTTGGCTCAATTAGACGAGGTCGTTGACCGATTAATTGACGAAGACCCTGAGCCATACGGTCGTTTTACCCGAGCCTATATTGAAATTACTTTAGAAAAACAAATCATGGGTTTGCAACAGTCTTGGTCCGCGATTTCGATGACCATGCTGACAGATAAAACTTTTAATGAATATTGGATCGAATGGATGAACTCACGTTTAGAGCGTCATCATCAGACAGATTCGGATATAGAGCTGAAAATTGTTCGTTATGCAGCCGATGGTATTTGGCTCACCGCTTTTACAGAAGTGGAAGATGAAAGTGAAACCCAATTATTAAAACAAGAACTGATCGCCCGAACGTATCGAGCGAAATAGATTAAATAACTGATTTTACATACGTAAAAGTAATTACGCATTTTTAAAATGATTTTTAAGTCTATTCGACAGAGTCTTACATCTAGGGATTGAATAAAGGGATTAACCTTCGGCTGGAGGTACTCTTGAAATGTTGTTTCTCATTCGGCAAAATGAGAAGCGTGCTACGTAAGGAAACCATCTTGCGGAGCATTGCTCCTCACCGCAAAAACATTTTTGATTATAAATAGTCCTATCTCAAACACATGCGGATGACGTTACCGCGTATCATTCTTTATTTGAAGCAAATTATTTAACTGAGGGCTTAATTTCTTTTATATTTGAAAATAGCATGCACGACTAAACCAAAGACCAAACCCCAAAATGCAGAGCCAATACCAAAAAACTGTACGCCCGATGCACTAAACAAGAAGGTGAGTAGAGCGGCGTCACGTTCACTCGCTTCTTGGAAAGCAATGACGATGTTGTGTCCAATGGTGCCTAGTAGGGCAATGCCTGCTAAAGCGGTAATAAACACCGATGGGAAAGCGGTTAAGAAACTCACCAAAGTGGCTGCAAACAGGCCCATCAAAATATAAAAGAAGCCACAGGTCATACCTGCGATATAGCGCTTTTTCTCATCGGGGTGGGCTTGGTCATCTAGACTGATTGCCGCACTAATCGCAGCAATATTGACACTAAAACATCCAAATGGCGCGAGTAGCGTTTGGGCTGTCCCAGTCCAACCAATCAGTTGATTGACGTGGGGTTGATAACCATAACTTTTAATCATGGCTAAACCCGGTAAATACTGAGAGGCCATATTGATTACAAAGAGTGGTAGCGCCAAACCCAGTATTGCTGAGATCGAAAATTCAGGTGTGACCCAAACTGGCTGTGCGAGTTCTAAATTAAGCGCCGGTAATTGAAAGCCAAGTAACAATGGACAAAGCATAATGCCAATGATCACCGTAATGACAATGCTATAACGTGGTAACAGTCGTTTACTGATGACATAAGCCGCGAGTAAACCCAGAACGAATGCCCATTCATTTTGTAAACTGACAAATAGCTCAATACCAAATTTTAGAAGTACGCCCGCCAACATTGCACTGGTGAGACTTTGCGGGATATAGCGCAGTATTTTTTCAAAAATGCCTAAAAATCCGAGTACTGCTGTCAATAGGCCACAGACCAAGAAAGCACCTAGGGCGGCATTCATGCTGTAACCATTCGCAGTCGCTAAAATCAGTGCCAGTCCTGCAGTGGACCATGAAGTCGCAACGGGATATTTAAATTTCCAAGACAGAATCAGCCCGCTTAAGCCGATACCCAAACCTAGAGCCCAAAACCAAGAGGTTATTTCTGCAGTGTTGGCACCGAGCATTTGTGCAGATTGGATCACCAAAACAGCCGAGACACTGATCCCGACTAAGAACGTAATAAAACCTGCAAAAGCAGCTGGAATGGAGAAGTCTTGGAGTAGTTTTTGCATAATGATCGAGCTATGACTATTGTTGGCGCAGATTTAGGATGACATTTTTCAGGATGATACGCTCAAGTCCTGTACAGTAAAAGTGCTTAACAAGATGTTAGGGAAATACTTTATTTATTCACGAACGACACTTTAATAAAAGGCACTTTAATAGAACGAATCGACAACCCACATTGAGGATGTTTTATCCATTCAAAACTTTAAAGGGATATGGAATTTCCTAAGAAAAAACAGTACTACTTTGCCCATGGCAGTTACATGGTAGATGTCGCAAGTTTTAGACCAAATCCACAAAATAGAAGACCAACTGCTGCCACGCAGCATGCCGTAAATTTATAACGATGGCTAAAATAGGTGGCCAGTTTTGCACCCGAAAAGATCAAAATCGTTAAATAGCTCATACTGATAATTTGCAATACGATCGCGAGTACGGTAAATGTAATCGCAGGATATGGATATGCAGGATCAACGAATTGCACAAAGAACGATAAGTAAAAAAGAATGGCTTTAGGGTTTAAAATACTGATGGTTAATGCAGTCTTAAACGGTTTCAATTCATTCAAACTCAGTTGCTTGGTGTCGAGTTGTTCTGGCATCTGAACGGCATTCCATGTTTGGTAGGCAGCCTTGAAAAGTTTGATACCTAGATAACTTAAATACAGCGCACCGACAATTTTTAATAATAAGAATAACCAAGGGAAGGCGTGAAGTAAGGATGCAGCGCCGAGAGCAGTGAGTAAGATTAAGATCAAATCGCCAGTATAGACACCAAAAGCGCCTAAATAGCCGACCTTAATGCCATAGCGAGAGGCAACAGACATGACATAAAGTGAATTTGGACCGGGTAAAATCACAATTAATATCGTACCAATAATAAAGGTCGTTAAGTCTGTGATTCCAAACACTGAAGACACTCAAATAAAAAACCGAAGCTGTAGTATACAACTTCGGTTCTAGATGAAACTGAAAATTTCTAATTTATGCTTTTATTTCAGCATCTAAGCCAAAAGTTTGACGCAGTAAGCTACTTAATTGCTCACGGGCTTTAATAAAACCATCAATACCGCCTTGTAATAGTTGGAAAGACATTAAGTCTTTTTCAACTTCAGCTTTGAAAGTTTGCTTGTCGAGCACTTGTACATCGTGTTGACAGTGTGCATGCGCATGATGATTAGACAATTGCACTTCCACGGTACGCTGATCTTTTTCCAGTTCTGCCAATAAATTCGGTGAAACCGTTAATAAATCACAACCTGCTAAGCCAAGCACTTGATCAATACTACGGAAGCTAGCACCCATAATTTCAGTTTTGATGTCATGTTGTTTGTAGTAGTGGTAAATCTGCTTCACTGATAACACGCCCGGATCTTTCTCAATCGGGTAGCTATCCACATTTTCAGCTTTTTTGTACCAATCTAAAATACGACCAACAAATGGCGAAATCAGTGTGACTTGAGCATCTGCACAGGCTTGAGCTTGATGTAAGCCAAACAATAGCGTCAGATTACAGTGAATACCTTCGGCTTCAAGGGCTTTAGCGGCTTGAATGCCTTCCCACGTTGAGGCAATTTTAATTAAGATACGGTTTTGATCGATACCATGCTGTGCATATAAAGCCAGTAACTCTTTAGCTTTTGCAATGGTGGCATCAGTATCATAAGACAAGGCTGCATCGACTTCTGTAGATACACGTCCTTCGATCAATTTTAAAATTTCTACACCAAATTTGACCGTAAGAATATCGATGGTGCGCTCAACCAGCTCATCATTTTGATAACCTTCTTTACGCGCTTGTTCAAAAGCACTTTCAATCAGTTCTTTATTTTCAGGTTGATTTGCCGCTGCTGTAATTAAAGATGGATTTGTGGTCGCATCCAATGGACGGAATGTATTAATCGCAGCTAAATCACTGCTGTCAGCAACAATCGTTGTTAGGCTTTTTAATTGGTTTAACGCATTTTGAGTCATTTGAAATCTAGTTCTTAATGTTCTTGGTGTACATACTTTTATAACACAATCTGTTTAGAACCCAACCAAAAAACGCCCAATTAGGCAGTCTAAATCGTAGTTTTTCGTGAATTTCGGATGTGATTAATCAAAAAATGAGCAGCCGAGCCGAGAGGTTTTTCACGGTTCCAGACCAAGTCGACGAAATATTCAAATTTGGGTGTGAAATCTTGAAAGCTTAAGATTTTGAGTTGATCTTTGAGCGTCGGATTTTCATTAAACATCTCTAATGGAAGCACACCCCAACCCAGACCTTGAATAATCATAGAACAGGCTGAGTGGTGGTTATCTGTACGCCAACTGTGTTTGGAAAATAACAACTCTGGTTTGATGCTTTTATCACGACTTGCAACCACGATTTGCCGACTTTGCAAAATTTGCTCAAAACTGACTTGCTTAAATTTCGACAGGGCATGTTTTGTCGCAGCAACAGGAACCAATGCTTCACGCTTCAATTCGACAAATTGTTCATAACTCTCAAGCTGTTCACGTTCAAACATTAGAGCAAGCTGCGCTTGACCCTGTAATAACATCTTTTGGGCATCTTCTTGAGGCGCAGAAAAAATATTGATTTGCAAAGATGGAAAATGAGTTTCTAGCAAAGAGATATAGTTGGTCCACTGCGTATGTAGTAGCTCTGATACCACCACGATATTCAGTGAAGACTCTAAACCATGACTCAGTGCAATTGCATGCTGTTTCCATTGATTGATTTCTATCAATAATTGTTCAGTTTTTTCATACAGGTTAAGCGCTTGAGCGGTGGGCACAGGCTCACGACCAACGCGCTCAAACAGTTTAAGGTTGAGATCAATTTCGAAATTCGCAATGGACATGCTGACTGCTGATGGCACTTTGCCGAGTTGTCTGGCGGCTGCGGAAAATGATCCTGTTTCCATGACTGTTTTAAAAATCATCAGTTGTTCTTGATTAATATTCATGTGCATATAAAAAATAAAGGAATACAACCTTTCAGTAATATTGAAAGAACCTAACTCGATTAATCAATAATATAAAAATAAAATGTGATTTTTACAAATGATAGAGTGTTTCAAAATGACGATTTCCAAGAGAAGGATTATTCATGCGCTAAGCTATGAGATCATCCTATTGGTGATCATTGCTATTGCTTTAAGTTTTATTTTTAAAGTTCCGATGGAGGTGACAGGTACGCTCGGTATTGCAATGGCGGTCACTTCTGTGATTTGGAACATGATTTTTAATCATTATTTTGAAAAATTTGAAGCAAAAAGAAAGTTAAAAAGAACCTTTGGTGTACGTGTTTTACATGCAATTGGATTTGAGGGCGGTTTAATGCTTGCAACCATCCCAATGGTGGCTTATGCCATGCATATGACCTTATGGCAGGCGATTTTGCTCGATTTTAGTATGACCATGTGTATTTTAGTCTATACATTTATTTTCCAATGGTGCTATGACCAGATTGAGGCGCACTTGGGTTACCAACCACAATATCGTTAAATTTCAATAAGAAAATTACATTGGCCTGTATTGATAAGTACAGGCCTTTTTTGCTTTAAATAGGGCAGAAGTTAACAAATAACAATATATAAAAACATAATATAACTATAAAAAATTATACTAATTACATAACTTTTAAATATAAAAACAAAGAATGTTTTTATAAGTTGATTAAAAAAATATGCAAGACAAGGAGTTAGCATATGAAATTGATAAAAATTGTCACACCTGCTGTTTTGCTTGGGCTTACACAATTTACATTTGCAGATGGTAACTTTAAACGTTTTTCTGTATCTGCGGGTTGGATGCATGTGATGCCGCAAGGGAAAGCAAATCCATTTGATATTAATACTGCGGTAGCAAATGGCACACAGGCTAAAGTAGGCACAATTAGTGCTGAAGGTTTTCTAAAAGCGATTGATCCGAATGCAATTTATAATGAAGGGAGTAATTCCGCGAATCTTAAGGACACTTTAACCGACCTTGTGAATGGCCCTTTGGGAGGATTAATTAAAGATAAGGATGGCAACATCAAGTCAGAGATTGCAGGGATCGCAACGATCAATGGACTAGATAATTGGTCAGCTGAAGGTACGGGGCTTGAAGCAGAAGATGTCGATACATTAGGTTTAACATTTAACTACCATATTAATGATAATGTTTCTTTGCAAGTGATTGGCGGTATCCCACCTGAGGTAGATATTAAAGGTAAGGGTATGATTACCGCGCCATTATCTGGTCTTGCAGAGCCAGGTGGTCTGGGCGGTATGTTATTCCCAGATGGTTTACCACTAGATTACGCAGTACCCATTACGGATCTATCATCTTATGGTAAGGCGGCGAGTGCGAGAGCTTGGACGCCGGTATTTCAGGCACAGTACCAATTTGGTCAGTCGGGTGTAAATAAGTTTAGACCTTATGTGGGTGCAGGGATCATGTATGCTTATTTTAATGATATTGAACTCAATAAAGGAATTGAATCTGACTTAATTGCTGCAGGACATATGATTCAAAACATTAAAGATAATAATGCGGGTGCAGCACTCGATGGTAAAGAATCATCTGGAAAAATGGTGGTCGATGTCGATGCGGATGATGCGATTGCTCCAATAGTCACACTTGGATTTACTTATGACTTCAACCCAAGTTGGTTTACGGTTGCTTCGGTGTCTTATGCAAAGTTAAATAATAAAACCAAGATTGATGTGATTAACCAAACGACGGGTGAACAATTAATTCATGCAACGACCAAGATCGATATTGATCCTATCATTACTTACTTAGGCGTAGGGTATCGTTTCTAAAAAATGATTGAATCGTAAAAACCCGCTCTTAAGAGCGGTTTTTTTCTTTAAGTATTTATTATTTAATCATCCTTGTTTATCCATGACCATCAGCAATACAGATCAAGATGTGTATACGGCCAGAACCTTTTATAAGTTCTGCTTTGGACTGAGGTACAGCAACCGATGTCGGAAAGGTTAAAAAATATCTTTTAGTCTTTGTTTTTCAGTGGGTGTATTACTTCCATTGAGGAATTATTTCTATTTAAGTTTAATTATCGGGAAAATAAATAGAATTTTACCTATAAAAAATGTATTACATGACCATCTCTGCATTGTTAATGTGAAAAATATACTAATAACATCACTCAATATTGATGCTGATCCCAGTTTAATGATTAGGTAAATATTGTTTTTAGAATTATAAGATATTGATTATTTGTATTTTATTTTTTAGCGGTGTTTGGATGAAATTACGTGCATTAGCAGTAGTGGTTGCACTCATAATGACGGGTGTGGTGGAGGTGGTGGTGAGTCTGGACAATCAACTGCTCCAACAGAATCTACACAGAATCAAGGTCAAATTAATTTAGCTAACGGCATCCGTTTAGCTGATGTGGCTTCAGAGTTAAATGTTTCAACATTTTCTTTAGCATCATGGAGTCCAACAGCCATTCAGCGCAGCGGCGACGTTTTATATATTGCAAACAATCAGCCGACAGTAGAAATTCTGCGTTATGATTTAAAAAATAAGACAGTTCTCAGTTCAATTTCCGCAGCAAGTGCTTTTGGCAATACAGGAAAATTATGGGCGGATATTAGCGATATATACATCGCAGGCAATCGTCTTTATGTATCGTCATCAGGCAGCCAACGCGCAGATATTTTTGATATTTCAGGAACTGCACCTGCCTATTTTGGGTCTTTAGGTACTGGGTCTACAAACGGTGGTCAGCCGTTTTATGCGATGACTAATCCAAGTGCAGTCATCGCAAATGATCAATATGTTTTTGTCGCGGATAACTTAAACCGTATCAATGTCTGGACTCAGGGAACGGTGAATGGCAAATCTAGTGCTGCTTTAAGAAAGTTTAGCCGCCTTGCATTGCCAAGCTGTGGCTCAGGTTGTGTACCGCGTTTAGAAATTATTGGTGATCAGCTATATGCCACAACAACGAATGGTCATACCTATGTCTATAACATTAAAAATATTCATGAAGCCCTAGATACAGAATCATTTGTTCAGCCAGATAAAACGCAAAACTCAGTCGCAACCGTGGTACATAGTGCAACGGACAACTTGCTCTATGCAGCGTAGCCGAGTGGAAAAATTGTCAGCTATTCAAAAAATAATCTAGCAAGCTTGACGACTGCGTTGCCAAGTAGCGTAGTAGATAATGTGCAGCAGTACCGTTTGGCGGGACAGAATGGTCAAAATTTACCTAAATCTTTAGATATAACGGTATATGGCGATGTTATTTATACACTGTCAAATCAAAAAATTATTGCATTGCCGCTACGTAAAATTAAGCAAGTGATCTCAGATACACCAGTCGCATCAACTAACTTGCTCGAGTCGAAAGCGACTGAACAAACCCGTACGCTGCAAGACGGCGAAAGCTGGGCAACATTAACTAATACCACTTTGCGCAATATCCCTGTCAATAAAATATTATCGGCTTCATTTACTGGTAGCGGTATTCATTTGCAAAGCTACAGTGCGGCAGAAGTGAATAATTTAAAAATTGTTGGCAAGCTGCGTCAAAGTGAGCAATGGGTTGAAATTGCGACACTGGATCGTTTAACACCGTTCTCTACAAGCAAACTCAATTTGACCATTGATAAAAATGCTGGATTTAATTTGGTTAATAAAATTGGTTCGGCACGTATTGAAGGTCTAAGCAATTTTAGTGAAGTGCCTATTGAACTCTTTGAAGAAGTTAAAATCACCTCAGATTCAGATACGCACGTTCAGAAGTTAAATACGATTAAAGCGCAGTGGAAACTGACTTTTGGTACGTACAATCCTGAAAGCGAATCGAAGTGGTGCCGTATTACACCATTGTATGCGCGTGAATGGGTCATCATGATGACTAACTTTGCCTATATGATCAGTACGCCTGAGTTTGAAACACTGTGGTTTAATCATAAGGTTGCAATGGGGCATGACTCCTTTGGTAATGCAGGCCGTGTAGAAGGGGCCAATGGCTACTTCAAAGCTGAAGATTATAAAAATATTTATAATAGTATTTTAAACCGTGGGCAGATTAGCCTCGGTGTTACCAACATGGGTGGTGGGCTTGGCGGCGGTCAGGTACTTGGTGTAGATGGATGGATTTACTACGGTCATTATAGACAATCTGGCTATCGAATTGTTGCACATGAATTCGGGCATCATTGGGGCGGTCATAATAGCGCTTGGGCAATGGAAGGCTGGGGCTTTGAAGCAATGATGGATAACCTAAATTTCTATTTCCAGCGTCAGCCAGGTTCGTTACCGTATATGGATCCGAAAACAGCTTCCATACACGTCCAGATTCAGAGTTATGCCAAGGGATTAGCCAAAACATTTTGAATGGTGTGGCTTCAAAAACACCTTGGAATAAAGTGGATGAATACTTTAAAAATAATCCATTACCGAAATAATGTTTAGCATTGAAGCATTAAAAAAGCACCTCATTTGAGGTGCTTTTTTAAATCTGAAAAATTATTTTTCAATAATTGCTGTTACGCCTTGACCACCCGCAGCACAGATCGATACAAGTACACGGCCTGAACCTTTTTGGTTCAATAGTTTTGCAGCAGTCGCAATAATACGACCACCAGTTGCAGCAAATGGGTGACCTGCAGCAAGAGATGAACCTTTCACGTTCAATTTAGAACGATCTATTGAACCCAATGGTGCATCTAAGCCTAAACGTTCTTTACAGAATTTAGGATCTTCCCATGCTTTTAGTGTAGATAATACTTGAGATGCAAACGCTTCATGAATTTCATAGTAATCGAAATCTTGTAGCGTAATACCTGCACGTTCAAGCATACGAGGCACTGCATACGCAGGCGCCATCAATAAGCCTTCTTTTTTCTCTACAAAGTCAACCGCCGCTGTTTCTTGGAAAGTTAAATAAGCAAGAACTTCGTGACCGTTTGCTTTCGCCCATTCTTCTGATGCAAGAAGGACACATGACGCACCATCAGTCAGTGGAGTCGAGTTACCCGCAGTCATGGTACGCGCATCGCCTTTACCAAACGCTGGTTTTAACTTCGCAAGTTTTTCTACTGATGAGTCTGCACGTAAGTTGTTGTCACGCTCTAAACCAAGGAATGGCGTAATCAGGTCATCAAAGAAACCTTCTTCGTAAGCAGCTGCCATTTTTTGATGTGAAGATGCAGCAAGTTCATCTTGCGCTTCACGTGAAATACCCCATTCAAGCGTAGTAATGGCTTGATGATCACCCATAGAAAGACCTGTACGTGGCTCACCGTTTTTCGGCGCATCCATCAAGTCTTTTACATTAATTTTAGTTAATGCTTTTAGGCGGTCTTTACCCGTTTTAGCAATGTTTAATTCAAGTAAAGCTTTACGTAAACCATCACCAAAAGCGATCGGTGCATCAGAGGTTGTATCTACACCGCCAGCAACACCCACTTCGATTTGACCCAAAGCAATTTTATTAGCAACCAAGAAAGCAGCTTGTAAACCTGTACCACATGCTTGTTGAATATCGTAAGCAGGTGTTTCAGGAGCAAGTTCAGTATTGAGTACACACTCACGGGTCATGTTAAAGTCACGACTATGTTTTAACACTGCGCCAGCAACAACTTCACCAAGGCGTTGACCTTGAAGGTTGAAACGTTCAACAAGACCATTTAATGCTGCGGTGAACATGTCGCTGTTTGAAGCAGTGAAGTAAGCGCCGTTAGAACGAGCGAAAGGAATACGATTACCACCGATAATAGCAACGCGGCGAACTGTGTTTTGACTCATGGTATTATCCTGTTGAACAGACGTTTGAGTTGTTGATTTTGAAGCTGTTTTAGGGTTTGAAGCGGGTGTCTTAGTACGTGTAGATGCACGACGAGGACGGCTTATTTTAGCGGCATCACTTGTAGACTTGGTTGCTGTGCCCGTACTTTTAGCGGTACGTGGCGTACTCTTTGATGTATTTGACACAGTTTCCGTAGTCGGACTTTCGACTGCTGGATTTTCTTGAGTTGTTTTGCTCATAAGGCTTTTCCAAGCATGTTGATGATCTTCTTGACGGCTACATTAGCATATTCACCAAAGGGGTAAATTGACTAAAATGACATTCGCTAAAGCATTCAGGTCAAGCCATCTGCGGTTTAACTCAAGTATGATTCCATGGAAACTGATGGAACTATTGAAATATAAGTATCTGACATCATCTTGAAGTTAAAGGGATATCTTCAGATCCATCAAAAATTAATCTGTATGAGAGATAATAAACATGACTGATCAATACCAAACATTTGCAAAATCTCCTATTGGTAAATTTGTCATCAAAAATTTAGGTTTACCATCACCGACTTTTTTAGAGCGTTTTGAGTCTGCAACACCTGTCGTTAAAGGTGCGGTTTTATTCGGTGCAGCGCCTGCTTCAACATTGTCTGGTGCTATTGCACAAGTTTTGGCAAATATTCATGCCAATAGCTATGCAGGCAATAATGCTGAATTACAACAAGCTGCGGCAAAATCAGGTCTAAACTTAAGCGCATTTAACGAAGGCGATAAAGAGTCTAAGTTTAAAGTTGTGGTATTTGATGCTTCCGGTATTCAAAACTCAGAACAACTGCATGCCTTATATGCATTTTTTAACCCAATCGCGCGTCAAATTCAGGCGTCTGGTCGCGTTGTCGTTGTTGGTACAACACCAGAAACTGCGAAAACTGTAAAACAAGCCATTGCACAACGTGCACTAGAAGGTTTTGTAAAATCAGTCGGTAAAGAGTTTAAGAAAGGGATTGCTGCACAGTTAGTCTATGTGGACGAAGGTGCTGAAGCAAACTTAGAATCTGCATTACGTTTTGTGATTTCACCACGTTCAGCTTATGTATCGGGTCAGGTGATTCGTGTTTCGAAAGCAGATGTTGTGGATGTTGACTGGAATAAACCGCTTGCAGGCAAAACAGCTGTAGTAACAGGTGCAAGCCGTGGTATTGGTGAAGCAATTGCACATGTATTGTCACGTGATGGCGCGCATGTCATTTGTTTAGACGTTCCACAGCAGCAAGCTGACCTTGACCGTGTTGCAGGTGAAATTGGCGGTTCTACGCTCGCGATTGATATTACTGCAAGCGATGCCGGTGAAAAAATCAAAGCTGCGGCAGCTGCTCAAGGTGGTTTGGATATCATCGTGCACAATGCCGGAATTACCCGTGACAAAACTTTGGCCAATATGAAGCCTGAGCTTTGGGATTTGGTGATTAACATTAACTTGTCTGCGATTGAGCGTGTAAATGATTACCTTCTTGAAAATGATGGCTTCAATGCAAATGGTCGTATTGTTTGCGTATCTTCTATTTCAGGTATTGCAGGTAACTTAGGTCAAACCAACTATGCTGCTTCTAAAGCTGGTGTAATTGGGGTGGTTAAATTTACTGCTCCATTATTGAAAAATGGCGTAACCATTAATGCTGTTGCTCCAGGCTTTATTGAAACGCAAATGACTGCTGCGATTCCATTTGCAATCCGTGAAGCAGGTCGTCGTATGAACTCGATGAGTCAAGGTGGTTTACCTGTGGATGTTGCTGAAACGATTGCGATGTTTGCTTCAACTGCGTCGACAGGCTTGAACGGTAACGTGGTACGTGTGTGTGGTCAAAGCTTGTTAGGGGCTTAATAATCCCTCCCGACCTCCCTTTGAAAAAGAGAGGAGAAGTCCCCCTTGATCAAAGGGGGATGAGGGGGATTTAAAATATCCTTCTTTAAAAGGAAGGGAACTTTATAAAGATAAAACTTCCAAAGGTTTAGTATGAATACTCGCCATTTTAGTCAACTTCCAAAACCTTATTTAGCCTATCCAAAAGTGATTCAAGGCTTGATTTTTAAAAAGCCTAAAGCTGAAAAAGTGCTGCCGCAAGTTGAATATGTGGTGGATTCATTTAAGATCGATCAAAAACATTTAAAAGCTTATAACGAAGTCTGTGGCTTTAAAAACAATGGTTATATCCCAGCGATTTATTTGGCTGTGCTTTCTCAAAGTTTGCAAATGCATATGATGACTACGGAAGCTTTTCCATTTGCGATCTTAGGTTTGGTACATATTCGTAACCAAGTGAAGCAATATCGCAAAGTTGGTGTGAATGAAACACTGTCATTGTCATGCAAATTTGGTGAATTACAGCCACATGATAAAGGCGTGCAATTTGACTTTATTACCACTGCAAAAGTGGGCGATGAAGTGGTTGTAGAATCATTAACCACGTATTTAGCACGTCAAAAAACAGAGAACAAAGCTGCGTCAAAATCTACCGAAACAAAGTCAGCTGAGTTGCAAGTTCAAGCTGAATGGAATGTTTCTGAAAATACCGGTCGCCGTTATGCGTTGACTTCTGGTGACTTTAACTTGATTCATATTCATGCTGTAACCGCTAAAGCGTTTGGTTTTAAACAAGCCATTGCACATGGTATGTGGAGTAAAGCTAAAGCTTTGTCGAGTTTAACTTTGCCAGATGCCTATGAAGCAGATGTATGGTTTAAATTACCCATGTATTTACCTTCTCAAGTTGAGTTCCTAACTGCGCAAACAGGTAAAGATACAGAGTTTGCCATTCGAAATAGCAAAAACAAAAAACCGCATGTCGCGGGAAGTGTGAAAGCACTGTAAGACTTAAGCCTAAATCGATATCGGTTTAGGCTTTTTTGTTTTAATCTCAAGCGATTCATATTCAAAGGAATGATGATGCAGGCGCTCAAAGAATATCTATTTGCACAGAAGAATAATTATCAAGGTACGGTTGACGAGGCGTTTCAAGATTTGGCGGCGCAATTTAGCCGTATGCAGGATGCTCGAACCCACTTAGGCGGAGCCGCCTTAGTGGTGTATTTTAAAGGTCAAAAAGTCGTGGATATTTGGACTGGTAAAAAGTCAGCCGAAGAAGCTTGGCAGTCCAATACGCCCTCGGTCTGTTATTCCACGGGTAAAGGCGTACTTGCAACGCTTGCACATATCTTAGTGAGCGAAGGCTTTCTAGATTACGATACTCCCGTTGCAACATATTGGCCGGAGTTTGCTCAAAATGGTAAGTCGGATATCACATTAAGGCACATGCTGAGTCATCAGAGTGGTTTATACGATATTCGTAATATCATTCAAACAGCATCTGAAATGGCTGATTGGTCACATATGCTTAAAGTCATCGAACAAGCTAAGCCACGTTTTGAGCCATCAACTGATGCAGCATATCAACCGTTAACCTTCGGTTGGCAAGTCGGTGGTGTACTTGAAAAGGCCACAGGTCGACCGCTTACAGAATTGATGCAACAGTATTTGGTTGAACCTTTAGAGTTGGATCATGCTTTTTTTGGTGTACCAGAGCATCAACTTGGTAAGGTTGCACGCTTGATTCCGAAAAAGAAAAAAGAAGAACGCACTATAGATGCTTCTGTTCAAGAAAATACCCAAGCGCAGACAACGAAAAAAAAGACCGAGACACGAAAACCGTCAATCTTTGATCAGCTCCTGCAAATTTCAGGACAAAATTTGCAAGACTTTCAAGATGGTATGATTCCAAAAGGAATGCGCAAGTTTTCATTTTTTAGTGATGAGGGTTTGCAAGCCATTATTCCTGCGGCAACAGGCGTATTTAGTGCTAATAGTTTAGCGAAAATCTATGCAATGCTAGCCAATCATGGCCAGTGGCGAGGACAGACCTTAATCACACCACAAGTTTTTGAATCTTTAAGTAAAATTCAATATAAAAAACGTGATCGTATTATGCCTTTACCGATGAATTGGCGTTTGGGATATCATCGAATTTTAACTTTAGGTAAATCTAGTGAAGGTTTTGGACATATTGGTTTTAATGGTTCTGGGGCCTGGTGTGATCCGCAGCGTGATTTAAGTTTTGCTTATACACATAACTTTGCGACGGGTTCAATTACCGGCGATTATCGCTTATGGGGCTTAACTCAAGAAACGCTACGCTGTGCAGACAAAGCACTTAAAGGACGCAAGGGCTGGCTTTAAGATACTTCGGGATAGAACAGAAATTGGGGAAATGTGAAAAATATGCTATTTTCCCTCGCTGTTTTAGACTGCTGTGATATCCCTATGAAAAAAGTTGTTTTGATTCCCTTAGTCGCAACGTCGGCAATGTTGGGTTGTCAGGATTCAACTCCAACGAAAGCAAAAGAGATAGAAGCGATTACTGCCGAAAAACAGCAAGCTGCATGGGTGGGTGATTTTAAAGGTACAACGCCGTGTATGGGCTGTCTTTCTCGTTGTGAAGATTGTCCCGGTATGGCTGTGGCTCTTGAGCTACATGAAGACCAAACCTATACACTTACTCGTGAAAGTCTAAGTGGTCATAACGAAGTAGAAGTGCTAAAAGGTGTAATTCGTTTTAAAGATGAATCAAAGCAGCAGCTAGAACTTATGAATGTGCAAACGCGTAATCTTTTGTATGTTGATTTGGATCAGCAATTACTTGAAATTCGGGAAGACCAGACGGCGAAACGCTATCAAATGCAGAGTGATTTCCTTTTAAATAAAGCAGTTTAAGCATTCGTAATTTATATTAAATTTGCCTGATCATTGTGATAGCTCAAGATCGGATTTTTATTGTCCAAACTCTGCCATTTATTTCACTATTAGACAAAAAAACAGTATGCTTACACCTGTAAAAAGGAGCATACATGTATCAAGTACTTGCACGAAAATACCGTCCACGAAATTTTATTGAACTCGTGGGACAAAACCATGTGTCACGCGCACTTACCAGTGCCTTAGAACGTGGTCGGTTACATCATGCGTATTTATTTACAGGTACTCGAGGTGTGGGTAAAACCACTATTGCCCGTATTTTGGCAAAATGTCTGAACTGTGAAACAGGTGTAACCTCAACGCCGTGTGAAGTCTGCCCAACGTGTAAAGCAGTAAATGAAGGTCGTTTTATTGATTTAATTGAAATCGATGCGGCATCACGGACCAAAGTTGAAGATACGCGAGAACTACTCGATAACGTTCCTTATGCACCAACCCAAGGTCGCTTCAAGGTTTATCTGATCGATGAAGTGCATATGCTCTCTACGCATTCATTTAATGCGTTATTAAAGACTCTCGAAGAACCGCCAGAGCATGTGAAATTCTTATTTGCAACTACAGACCCACAAAAATTACCGATTACTGTCATTTCACGTTGCTTGCAATTTACTTTGCGTCCTTTAGCGGTGGATGAAATCACATCGCATTTGACAGATATCTTACAAAAAGAACAAATTCAAGCGGAGCAAGATGCGATTTGGCAAATTGCTGAATCGGCTCAAGGTTCACTGCGTGATGCATTGTCACTAACTGATCAAGCGATTGCCTATGGTCAGGGTTCAATTCAGCACCAAGATGTTAAAGACATGTTGGGCCTAATTGACCGTACGATCATTTATGATTTGATTTTAGCCATTCATCAAAATCAGCGTGAACGCGTGAGTGCTTTACTCATGCAATTCCGTCAACAAGCACTGGATGTGTCACTGGTATTGGATCAGTTAATTTCAACGTTACATGAATTGGCATTATTACAATACTTGCCAGACTTGGCGTTGAAATATAGTGCTGAGATCAATCAAAAAATTATGCAATTGTCGCAGTTGATTTCAGCTCAAGATTTGCAGTTGTATTATCAAGTCGCATGCAAAGGTCGGGCAGACTTGCAGTTGGCAGTGACACAAGAGCAAGGTTTTGAGATGTGTGTGCTGCGTCTATTAGCATTCCGACCATTACAGCCGAATGAAATGTTGGTCTCTGCCGTACAGCAAGAGTCAGCCGCACAGCCACAGCTTGCTCAAAATCAGGCCGAAACAGTTCAGCCGACTCAAACACAGTCTTTGCAGCAACCCAATACCGTTGTTGAGTCTGCTGCGCAGGTTGTCGCTCTAGATCAACCTAAAGCTGTGCCCGCTGTAGACACATCGCCAGCTTTCGATGATTTTGATGATTCACATTATGACGACGATGATGGCTATGTTCCTGCACCTGCAGTCGATGAACCTTCATCTGATGATTTTTTAGATGATCCTGAAGAAGACGCAATAAGCCAAACTTCTACAGCATCTACAGCAAATGGCACTCTAGATACGCAAGAGGTTGCACCGGTTGAGTCTGTATCGACACAGCAAAATGACACGCTTGTTATGGATGCCGTGGCAGAAGATACATTATTTGATTTAGATCCGACGCCGAGTACTGAAACTGAAGAAGTCGATGTGAGCGCTATAAATTTTGAAGATATTGCACCTTTAGAACCAACAGCTTTAGAGTCAAAAAGTGTAGAGCCTGAAACAGCTCAGCCACATTTGATAAATGCCATTGAACCACAACATGTGGTGAATGAATCAGTTTCGGGTGCTCAAGGCGACAATGGTTTTGATCTAGCATCAGCACAAGTTACGCAAAGTTCTGTTTCTTCGGATGCTGTTCAAACGGGTTCATCTTCTACCTTGATGCCACAAGATATTTTGACTTTACAGCCTCAAACCCTTGAAGGTGAGTGGACGGTCGAAAAGTGGGAGTATTGGTTCCGAAATAGTCAACTTTCACCTGCGGTACAAGAGTTGGCTCAGCATGGCATCATGCGCGGTACGATTGACGGTGAATCGACTTTCCATATTCCAAAGCGATACGAAGCTTTAGTGACTCAATTGCAGCATGTATTGGAACAAGCCATTCATGCGCAATGGTCAAAATGTCGTTTCCATATCAACTTTGAAGATGTCGAAGAAACCACACCGTTTGCTTTACAACATGTCCGCAAGGAAAAAGCCTTTGCACGTGCAAATGAGTTATTACATGCAGAGCCTGTTGTGAAAGACTTACTCAAAAGCTTTGATGGTGAGTTGCAAAATATCCAGCTCAAATAAGTTTCAAGCTGGATATAAAAATTAAAGTAAAAATTGAGTTAAAGCATCTCGCATATCTTCGGGTATCGAGGTGCTTTTTCGTGTTTGGCGGTCAACAAATACATGCACGAAATGTCCTTGAGCTGCAGCCTCATTTTGTCCTTGTTTAAAAATGGCTAAGTCATAGCGCAGTGAAGAATTACCAATTTTTTCAATCGCAACCCCAACTTCAATGATTTCTGGATAGGACAGTTCTTGTAAAAAGCTGCAGGCTGAATCGACCACTAAACCAATGATCGGGGTATTTCGCAAATCAAAACCGGCATGTTGAATCAAGAGTGCATTTGCAGCAGTATCAAAATAGCTGTAATAGGTGACATTATTGACATGACCATACATATCGTTGTCTGCCCAACGTGTTTGGATTGGAAATAAAAATCGATAGTTTTGGCGGCGTTTAGTTTCAGGTTTCATCGTTGGTATTTTCTTTATTTCAAAATGAGTGAACTTTAGGCATAAATTGATTGGTAAATCTGGCGAGCGTCTTCAAACTGCAGTTCTCGCGGATTATTTTGTAATAGTCGTGTTTGTAATAGCGCATCTTCTGCTAAACGATCGAGCATATTTTCAGGCACATTGAGTTGACTGAGTTTAAGCACCAAACCGCTCTGATCTAAATGATTTTGCATATGATCAATAAATAAATCACATAAACCATCGGTACAGCCCGTACTGTATGGGTCTAGCCAACTCATAAGTTCTGCATAATGCTGCTTGGCCTGAGGTGCATTAAACTTTAACACTTCAGCGAGAACCAGTGCATTGGTATGACCATGCGAGAGATGAAAGTGTCCACCGAGTGGATAGGCGAGTGCATGCACCGCTGCAACTGGTGCATTAGCAAAGGCCTGACCTGCAAGCATTGAACCGACTAGCATGTGCTGACGCGCTTCGAGGTTATGTCCGTCGTGTAAAACCAGCGCTAAATTTTTATTTAATAAACGCAAAGCTTGTTTAGCAAGCATATCCGCATACGGATTTTTTTTAATTTTTGATGTATAGGCTTCAATGGCATGCACCATGGCATCGATACCGGTTGCTGCGGTAATGTGTGCGGGGAGATTTAATGTAAAGTTCGCATCGAGGATACAGACATCGGCATACAGTACAGGTGAGACGATACCTGTTTTGGTGGTTTCACCTGTAGTGACGATAGAGATTGGTGTGACTTCAGAGCCGGTCCCTGCCGTTGTCGGAATCAAAATGAGTGGCAAGCGTGGTCGTTTTGCATTAGCTACACCATATAAATCACTGATCTGCTGTGTTTGCTTAGGATGAGCCAAAATCGCAATAATTTTAGCCACATCCATTGAACTGCCACCGCCAAAACCAATAATCAAATCTACTTTTTCATTTTTGGCAAATTGAACTGCATCTAAAACTATATGTTCTGCAGGGTCAGCTTGAATACTGGAATAAATTACATAGTCTTGATGGATACTTTCTAAAATATCCAAAATGGGTAAATGTAATTGTTGTTGCAACATACCGGGGTCGGTCACAAGCATAACACGCTTGGCTTGAAAGTCGCCTAGGACCTCTCTCAGTTGGGAAATAGAGCCTAAGCCTGAAATAATATTGCTGACGGTTTGAAACTGAAATTGACTCATTGGCTTATCCCTAATTTTTTATATCCAAATAAACATTATTCTTGAGTGTTGATATAGGATTCATCCTATAAATAACTTAACATAAGACGCTTGAAATAAAAGTAGTCTTGAGGTTGTTATGTCATCCAGCACGCCATATAAGGTGTTGTGTGTTTGTTTAGGAAATATTTGCCGTTCACCTACGGCTGAAGTGGTTCTCAGACATTTTTGTGATGAAGCGCAACTCAATATTCACGTCGACTCTGCGGGTACGAGCAATTATCATCCGGGCAAAGCGCCTGATCTTCGTAGCCAACAGCATGCAAAATTACGAGGCTATAACTTATCTGCATTACGCGCACGTCAGTTAACGGTTCATGATTTTATTGAATTTGATTTGATTTTGGCCATGGACTACGAAAATTTAGACAATATTCAAAACCTCATGCAAAAGGCGCAGCAACAATTCGGTCAACTACGTGCACAAGTGTCTTTGATGAGTCAACATGATCACCAATATCCGCAACAAGAAGTACCAGATCCGTACTATGGTGGTGATGCAGGGTTTGAACATGTATTAGATCAATGCGAATCTAGCAGTCAGGCTTGGGTCAATTATTTAAAAACTCAATTACAAGCACAGCAAAAAAATTAAGGTTTAAGAATGCAAATTCAAACACAGGTTCAGCTTAAGCCATTTAATACATTAAGCCTCGATGCTGTAGCATCTTATTATGTACGTGTTCAATCGGTAGAAGATATCCAAGCAGCGCTCGACTTTGCCAAAGCTGAGCAATTAAATGTATTGGTACTTTCAGGAGGCAGTAATATGCTGTTGCCTGAGCAAATACATGCTTTAGTGATGCACATGGATATTCAAGGTATTGAATATGTACAAGACGATGCCGATACACAGACTTTAAAAGTGGGTGCTGGGCAAGTGTGGCATGACTTTGTGCTATGGACGACGGCACACCAGTTTTATGGCTTACAAAATTTAGCATTGATACCCGGTTTAGTCGGTGCTTCACCTGTGCAAAATATTGGAGCTTATGGTGTTGAAGCGGGTGAGTTTATTGAATCTGTACAGGTCTATGACCGAGTAACAGAACAGCAAAGTAGTATTAGCGCTGCCGATTGTCATTTTTCATATCGCCATAGTATTTTTAAAGATGAGCCAGAGCGTTTTATTATTACGCATGTGACTTTTAAACTTTTAAAACATGCCGATTTAAAATTAAATTATGGTGATTTAAAGCAGGCGGTAGGCGAAGACTTAAGTGCAGAAAACCTACAACAACAAGTCATTCATATCCGTCAAACCAAACTTCCAGATCCGAAAGAATTTCCAAATGTCGGAAGTTTCTTTAAAAATCCTGTGATTAGCCAGCAAGCCTTTGACCAAATTGCGCTGCAATTTCCCAATTTACCCCATTACCCACAACCGAATAATGCGGTAAAACTGGCAGCGGGCTGGTTGATTGACCAAGCAGGTTGGAAAGGGAAATCTGTGGGTTCAGTGGGTATGTTCCATAAGCAAGCTTTGGTGTTGGTCAATTATCAGGACGCCACGCTACAAGATGTACGTACAACTTACAAAGCTGTACAACATGATGTTTTTGAAAAATTTAATATTGAACTACATCCTGAGCCTGTATTATTTGATACAAATGGCTTGATTCGATCTCACGCAGATCAATAAAAACACATAGGTTTTAGATTTATGCATAAAACACATTGGATGGTTCGCTTAGTACAAATTGCCGCAGTGCTATTTGTACTTTTGGGCTGTCTAATGATTTTTATCTATACGCCGTTTTATTCTAAATTGATCGTTAAAAGTTTAAATTATTTCGTTCCTGTAGAAGTCAATCAGCTCGCAGCGCAAAGTCAAAAACTCGGCGCCTTGAGTGATGATGATAACTATGAGCCGGGCTCTGACTTATGGATAGCACGCCAAGCATATTTAAAACTCATGGAGCAAGCAATACAGTCCGATGAACCTCAAGATTTAACCCTTATACAAGCACGTTATAAGGCGTTACAGCAGCTCATTGAAGAAGAACATGAAAAAGAAAAGAATGATAGTCAAAAGGACATACCGAAAGTACCTCTGCTGAATCCTTCTGCGTCCGAGGCGGCTTCTTCTGAAGCATTGGCGGAAAATCCTGCTCAAAAAATGAAAGAGCTGCTTGAGCTCAATAGTGCGGAAAATAAAGGACTGATGACTCAATATACCGAGTTCTTAAAAACCCATGAAATTGAGCAAGCGGCTTCAGAAGCGGAACCGATCGATGATGAAACATATCTTGATCTTGCCAAAATGAAAGATAAAACCCTGAAGCAGCCAACCGCAGAGCCGTATGCGATCGTGGTGTTAGGTGGTGGTTTAACCTTAGATAAAAATGATAAAGATATCGTAGTGAATGACTACACACGACTTCGACTGGAAAAAACACTCGATGTTGAACGAGCCAATAAGTTACCGATTGTACTGAGTGGTGTTGAAGCACCGTATATGCAAGCATGGTTGAAGCAATATGATGTCGATGCGAAATTGCTTGAAGACCGCAGTATGAATACTTGCGAAAATTCGCGTTTTAGTTCGTTGCTTTTACAGAAAAAAGGTGGGGCACCGACGGTTATTTTAATCACTGACCAATATCATATGCCTCGAACACGTCGTTTATTTGCATTAAATGGTATCGAAACCATTCCTGTTGTTGCACCTATGCCAACAACATTAACTACATGGCGACCAAGTGAAAAAAATTATGACCATAGTCGTCGTGCTAATTATGAATTATTAGCCACCTTACGTGATGTTTGGTTTGGCTCAAGTGACTGTCGGGAGGTCCCATAATGTCAGATATCCCATTTCTTAATCCTTCGATCCTTAAACAATTAGATCTTCCTGTTCCAAGTCGAGAATTAACCCCACAAGTATTAGAACCTCTAAATTTAAATCGACCTTTTGAGCCTAGTGTTGAAATACAGTCTTATAGACGACTTTATGGTTTAGATGCCTTGAACTGTGAACATTGGCAAGGCTATGTAGAAATGCCTTTGTTCAAATTACATGTACAAGTATTTCAACCGAAACTAAAGGCTGAAACGGATGTCATTAAAGGCACAGTATTTTTATTGCATGGTTATTTAGAGCATAGTGGAATATATCAGCCGATTATTCGTGAACTCTTAGATCAAGGTTTTAGTGTTTTAACCTATGATTTACCGGGGCATGGTCTAAGTAATGGCTCGCCAGCCAGTATTCAAAACTTTGACCATTACCAACAAGTTTTGGAAGCGGTATATCGTTATGTTAAACATGCGGCTCAATTACCGACGCCATGGTTAGGGATTGGACAGAGCACGGGTGGAGCGATTTGGCTGCATCATCTGTTAGATTTTGCTGAACATCGCAAAAACCCATATGTCGAACGGGTTTTATTATTATCTCCGCTGATTCGCCCTGCAAAAACGGCATGGTGGCATAACTCGGTTGGATTAGGCATTATTCGTCGTATTAAACGTGAAGTGCCACGTCATTTTAGACGGAATAATCATAACCCTGAGTTTTTACGTTTTGTCCGCTTAAAAGATCCACTACAACCTCGAATGATGGGGATGGATTGGATTTTGGCCATGTCAAAATGGATGCAGGAGATGGAAGAACGCCCAGCGTGCCGTATTCCAGTGTGGTTAGCGCAAGGCGCACAGGATCAAACTGTAGATTGGCGTTATAACATTGAGTTTATACGTCGTAAATTTCGTTTACAGACGCTTCTCATGCTTGAAGAAGGTTCGCATCAGTTGATTAATGAACGTGCCGATATTCGTGCTGCATTAACAGGTTTGATCCCGGCATTCTTGCATGCTCAATCCAATAGTAAGTCTTATTACTAACTGATGTTACGCACTAACATCAGGAGCGTAATTTGATTTAAATAAAAGTACGATACGCGGGAAGGTCATCCGCAAGTGTTTGAGACTGGACCACTCCTAATCAAAAATGTTTTTGCAATACTTTGAATAATTTGACGCTAGTGAACGAGTTTTGTCGGTGAGGTGCATTGCACCGCAAGATGGTTTCCTTGCGAAGCACGCTTCTCATTTTACCAAATGAGAAAGAACGTTTCGTAAGAGTACCTCCAGCCGAAGGCTAATCCCTTTATTTAAGCCCTAGATGTAAGACTCCGTCGAATAGGCTTAAAAATTATTTTAAAAATGCGTAATTACTTTTACGCGCGTAACATCAGTTACTAATTGACGATTGAGCACAGCCTACCTTAATCAGTGTGATGGATCTAGACGAAAAAAAGAGGCGTAGTCGCCTCTTTTTTTATGGGGTAGGAATTAGAACTTTTCTAGATGTGCCATATTCCACATACGGAAATAGAAGTTTTCTTCATCTTTATTTTCACAACTGAGTAACTCCCCATCTTTTAACCAAAAATGTAGCTGTGCATAGTTTTTAATTTCACGGTTGTTAATGCGCTGTGCTAGATGGTGTGCACGGATATCCGACGGGTGTTGTAAACCCGCAGAGGCAATAAGTTCAGATAAACCATGCATGGTGTTTTTATGGAAATTAAAAACACGCTCTGCTTTGGTCGGAACATGGATGGCTTTTTGACGGTCTTTGTCCTGCGTTGCAACGCCAACTGGACATTGGTTGGTATGACAGCTTTGAGCTTGAATACACCCGACTGCAAACATAAAGCCACGAGCTGAGTTCACCCAATCTGCACCAATTGCCATGGTACTGGCAATATCAAAAGCACTAATAATTTTACCACTGGCACCGACTTTAATTTTTGAACGTAAGCCTGCACCAATCAGGGTGTTATTGACAAAGAGTAGGCCTTCACGCAGTGGCGTACCCATATTATCGATCAATTCAATTGGCGCTGCGCCAGTCCCACCTTCAGAACCATCTACCACGATAAAATCGGGTGTAATCCCTGTATGTAACATGGCTTTTACAATACTCATAAATTGCCATGGTTGTCCGATACACAGTTTAAAACCCACAGGTTTGCCTTCGGAAAGCTCGCGCAATTGCTGAATAAATTGCATCATTTCAATAGGGGTACTAAAGGCAGGATGGCTGGATGGAGAGATACAGTCATGTTCACGGCTGACACCACGGATTTGAGCAATCTCTTCGGAAATTTTGTCTTTAGGCAAAATGCCGCCATGGCCTGGTTTTGCACCTTGAGATAATTTGATCTCAATCATTTTGACTTGAGGGTGCTTGGCTTGTTCAGCAAAACGTACAGGGTCGAATTGACCATCAATCGTACGACAACCGAAATAACCACTACCGAGTTCCCAAACAATATCGCCACCATTTTCCAAATGATACGGACTAATACTGCCTTCACCGGTGTCATGGTAGAACTTGCCCATTTTAGCACCTAAGTTTAAGGCACGAATGGCATTGGCACTTAAGCTACCAAAGCTCATCGCAGAAATGTTTAATATCGATGCGCTATACGGCTGCTTACATTGCTCATTGCCGATATTAATACGGAAAGTTTCAGGAATGGCAGGAATACAAGGTGACAAAGAGTGATTAATAAAGCGGTAATCATTTTGGTAAACATCAACAATTGAACCAAATGGTTTATCTGCATTTTGGTTTTTTGCACGTTGATAGACCAAGCTACGTTGCATACGAGAAAAGGGCAGTGCATCTTGATCAGATTCAATAAAATATTGGCGAATTTCAGGTCGAAATTCTTCAAATAGAAAACGAAAGTGCCCCATGATAGGGTAATTTTTTAAGATCGAATGTTTGTTTTGTATGACGTCATACAAACCCAATAAGCTTAAAAGCCCAGTAATGACCCAGATACTATTCAATAAGGTTTGTGGAAAAAAATATTGAATATAACGAGGGGAATAACCTAAATGAAAACTCGAAATGAGTAGGAAGATAAAAATACAAGCAAACCAAATTGAATGCCGAGAAAAAAAAGTATTTAGTAGCTTGTGGCGAATAGTTTGCGCTGGACTGGCCATATTTTGAAAAATCTTATTCAGCTCATTTGCTCATAATTTGCCGAGTTTATGCACAATCCTCAAGCTTTAATTTGTTGATTCAGTGTAGCATTTATAAAAAACAACATTGAAGTTGGATGAATTTTTCATTTAAAGCCAAATCAGATAAGAAAAGCAGGAATGTTCTTTAAGAAAATTTGTGAAAAGCAGCGCGGTTCTTGTTATTTCACAGTACGCAAAATGGAGGTTAAAGTGATTTTACTTTATAAACACGAGGTGCTGAATATGACTATGAAATCTATTCGTTATAATAATGCCGACCTAGCCTGCCTATGTCAGTAATTGATTATAGCCATGAGAAATTAGCGCTATGGTATAAGGTATTCAGCAGATACTTATGCTGTAGTTCCTTTGACCTAAACGACTAAAATTACAAAAATATTCTAAGAAATTATCCAGTCCCAGCGTTGGGACTTTTTTATGTGTTGATAATTTAAGTGAAAATCTAAGCAAAAAATTAAGTGCTAAATATTTATTATGAAATAAAAGTTGCTACCTCAAATTTAATATTTCAGGTAGCAGAAAGTCTGAGATCGGTTTAGTCATTGCGTTGTTGTACAACCATAGCGACTTCTTCAGGTTCAATTTTCTGAATCTTTTTACCAAAACTACGCAGCCACCATGTTAACTGAGAGGTAAAAGGTACTGTTGCACTAACTTCCACCCAGCCATCTTCGGTTTTTTGAATCACTTGATCTTTACTTAGCTGACTTTCTTCAAAATAAACAGCCTCTGCTTCAGACATGGTTAATTTGAGCTGAATCATTTCAGTCGGCTTATTGAAGTCCACACGGAAGCCAAGCGCTCCAGAGTCAATATAGGCATCGATATCAAAATCGACAGGGTGTAATGCACGTGAATTTAAGACCGTAGCAGATTTAAAACGATGTAAAGCAAAGGTTTGGATGTCTGTTTTGTCATGACGTGTGCAAACCAAATAGATAATTGCACCTTTTTGGACCAAAGCCAGTGGATTTAAAATATAGATCTTTTCTTCACTTTGTTGTCCACGACCTTGATAAAGACATTCGAGTTGTTTGTCTTGTAGTAAGCCTTCATAAATTGATTGCTGTGCAGCTTTTTCAACCACAGGAGGAATCAATGGCTGAGTTGCTGGCACGATTCGCACGCGGTTAATCCACTGACGGACATTATTTTGTGACGACAGGCTCCGACGTGCGAGGTCAAACCAAGGATTCATTTCTTCAATTAAGCTCGGTGGAAGCAAATGTTTTAAGTGCTCCTCAACCATCATAAAGGTGACCGCTTGTGAGCTAGTCATATGAGGCAAGCTTTGAATTGGTGCATCGGAACGCCAACGCCACCCTTGCGGCGTTGTTTTACTGCTCTCAATTGGGAAACGTAGAGAAATTTGGTTTAAGTCACGTTGAATGGTGCGTAGGCTGATATCAATGCCTTCACGGTTCAGTATTTCTTGTAATTCACGAGTACCCATCCACTTACCTGTGGACAGTCGTGAAAGAATTTGCCACTGACGATAGAGGCTGTTTGACGTTTCTTTTTCTTGTGAAGACATAATCTAGTGCTTGAACTTGAACTTAAATAAATAAAAATGATGCTGTGGGACACAATAAGAAATCTTCCTGCGTTAAGCAAGTCTTCATCTGAAAAAAAACTAAGATGATTTTAATAACGCAATTTGACACAACTTGAGCAGTTAGATGCTGTACCGCTTTGCAAAAATGATGCATAAATAATCAAAGAGAAGCAGCATATGTATTGATGGCATATATATTGCTTTACCTAGTTCATATAAAACAAAAACATGGAGTTGCTATGCTGAAAGAAAATCGTAATACAACTTCAAATGGAATTGAGGGTTATGAGGCAAAGTTGGTCAATACTTCTGTCTCTACATTAAAAAATTTACCTCTTGCTCGAGGACATGCGCTGTTTAATCAATTTAATTCGGATTTTTTTAATGAAATGCGCGACAGTAAAACGGTAGCTAAAGAATCATGCCAACGGATAGAGCAGTGGTTATCACAGCATACACTTGATGAATTAAAACAACTAAATCAGGTAGCAAAACAACATTTTCTCTATGAGGGTATTACCTTTACAGTGTATGGCGAAGATGAAGGCATTGAACGCACTATTCCTTATGATCTTATTCCTCGTGTGATTGCACGAAAGGAATGGAATAATTTATCACTGGGCTGCGCACAGCGCGTGAAAGCTCTCAATCTGTTTTTACATGATGTCTACCATCAACAAGATATTTTAAAAGCAGGAATTATTCCTGAACTGCAAGTCTTAACGCATGAAGCCTATTTGCCACAAATGTATATGCATGGGCTAAAAGGTAAAATTTATAGCCAAATCAGTGGCATTGATATCATTCGAGATCAATCAGGTGAATTTTACGTCCTTGAGGATAATCTTAGAACACCGTCTGGTGTGTCATATATGCTAGAAAGCCGTAAGATCAGTCAAAAACTGATGCCTGAACTTTGCCAGCAAAGCAACATCATGGGGATTGAGCAGTATCCGCAGCTTTTACGTGAAATCCTTGCAGAAAATGCCTATGTCGATAACCCATTTATTGTGGTCTTAACCCCTGGGCGTTTTAACAGTGCTTATTATGAACATGCCTTTTTGGCAAGGGAGATGGATGTACCCTTAGTGACATCGCGTGACCTTTATGTAGAAAACGATAAGGTTTATGTGAAAACCATCAAAGGTCGACAACAGGTTGATGTAATTTATCGTCGTGTGGATGATGCTTTTCTCGATCCATTATGTTTCAAACCTGACAGTACTTTGGGCGTAGCAGGGCTCATGTCAGCGTATATGCAACATAATGTGGTCATTGCAAATGCACCAGGAACAGGCGTAGCAGATGATAAATCGATTTATCCATATGTGGATAAAATGATTCATTTCTATTTAGGCGAACAAGCGATCCTGAAAAATGTGCCGACCTATCAATGTCGTGAGCAGAACGAATTGGATTATGTGCTCTCGAATATCGAAAAATTGGTGGTCAAAGAAGCGCAGGGTTCAGGTGGTTACGGCATGCTGATCGGTCCACAAGCTTCTTTACAAGAATTAAATAGCTTTAAAGATAAAGTGGCCGCAGCACCACATCTATATATTGCACAGCCGACTTTAAATTTATCTGTCAGCCCAACCCTAAGTGAGGCCGGTGTTTCGGAACGCCATATCGATTTGCGTCCATTTGTACTGAGTTCTCCATATCGAACTGAAATTGTACCGGGTGGCTTAACTCGTGTCGCGATGCAAGCAGGTTCATTGGTAGTGAATTCTTCGCAAGGCGGCGGTATTAAAGATACGTGGGTAGTAGATGATTTACGCTCATAGCACTCCAGTGAAGGAGCAAAACATGATTTTATTAAACAGTAATGCAGAACATATTTTTTGGTTGGGACGTTATTTAGCACGCACTCAATATTTATGCAGTATTTTTCCATTTCAAGATGTCGATACAGCATTGAACTATGCACATGCTTTTTGTTTACCAGCATTTGATGTCGACTCAATGAATGAATTGGTTTTAAATGCAGAGCAACCGGCGTCATTTTACAGCCAATTTAAATATGCGCAAAGTAATATACAGGACTTAAGGGGTGTACTTTCAGCAAAAAGTTATGCAGAACTCAGCCGTTTAATTCGTAATGCGAGTGATAACCCGGGTTATATCTGTGACGTGGTAACAGATTGCCAAGATGTTTTAGAGTCTGAATCTGAAGATGTATTTTTATTTTTTAGCTTAGGACAAGCCATAGAGCAGCTTGATCGTCAGCTACGCATGCAGCAGGACATTCAACACACCATTGCGAAGATTGAACATATCGTAATCGCTTTAGTTCAGTTTGGCTGGGAAAGCGTGCAAGAGGCATGGCAGGCACTAAAGCAACAACCGAATAGCCAAAATTTTTACCATTTCAGTGATCATATCCAAAATATGTTTGAGGTGGCTGTATGAGGCTCATGATCAACCATCAGACCCATTATGTTTACACTGATGTGGTTAGCAGAAGCATTCAATATATCAAAATGACCCCATCCACTAATGCGCATCAACAGGTGCAAAATTGGGATGTGAGTGTGCCGGGGCAACGTGATATGCAATTGGATACTTTTGGTAATGTGTGGTTGACCACAACGCAGCGCGAACCTTATCTGCAAATGACCATTATGGCGCAGGGCATCGTAGAGATGAATTTGAGTTCAAATGATTCAAATGCGGATGATTTAAACCCGAAATTGTTTTTACAGCCAACACCGAGTACGCAATGCGACATTTACATGAAAAGTTTTGCCGATTGTTATGTCCCTCGTATCAATCGTGTCAATCTAATTCGTTTGGCTGAAGCGATCTTGGCGCATATTCCCTATGTTTCGAATCAGACATCTGTACATACTTCTGCAATAGATGCTTTTCATTATAAGCAGGGGGTATGTCAGGATCATACTCATGTCATGATCGCAATGTGTCGCTATTTGGGTATTCCTGCACGATATATTTCTGGGTATTTATTTGTACCGAATAGTAGCCATCTTGCTAGTCACGCTTGGGTAGAAGTCTATATCGAAAATAAATGGTTTTGTTTTGATGTCAGTAATCAGTTATTTACACCACAATCACATATTTATGTCGCGATTGGGCGGGATTACTGGGATGTAGCTCCTGTTCGAGGTGTTCGTGATAAAGGTGGTATTGAGTCAATGAGCTCAATTGTACAAGTGTTGAGTTGTTAATCATTTGAGGGATAAAAATGACCTATTGTTGTGCATTACGATTAAAAGATGGCATGGTGTTTGTCAGTGATACACGTACAAATGCAGGAGTTGACCATATTTCAGTTTTTCGTAAACTTTATACCTTTGGTATTGCGGGTGAGCGATTTATTACCATCCAAACCTCTGGGAATTTAGCTACTACACAAGCGGTCATCGGGCATTTACAAAATCAGCTAGAGGTCAAACAAGAGCCGAATTTATATAGTGTAAATACGATGTTCGAAGTGGCTGAATTGGTCGGGCATACCTTAAAAAAAGTTATCTCTGATGTCACCTCAGATATTTTAGAACAAAGTAATTATTACTGTAGTTTATTAGTAGGTGGTCAAATTGGTAGCGCTGATATGCAGCTATATAATATCTATCCGCAAGGTAATTTTATTTGTGCGACACCGGATACCCCATATTTTCAAATTGGAGAAAGTAAATATGGTAAGCCGATACTTGACCGAACTTTGCGTTACGATATGCCACTCGATGAAGCAATGCGTTGTAGCTTAATTTCTTTTGATTCAACGATACGTTCGAATGTGTCTGTAGGTATGCCTTTAGATGCTTTGGTTTATAAAAAGGACAGTTTGGAAATACCAAATGGTAAGCGCATTTATGAAGAAGACCCATACTTCACCATGATCAGTAAAGGCTGGTCAGAAGCATTGCGTCAGGGCTTAATAGAATTGGCAAAACCAACAGCTGACTATTTTCAATAACGATTTGATCAACGAATAGATCAATTTAAAAAGCGAGATAAAAAAAGCCCAGATTTGATCTGGGCTTTTTTGATTCGGCTAATTAAGCTAATTTACGTACAGGGCGCGCGCTCATACGGCATAATAATTCATAGCCAATGGTTCCGTTCGCTTCTGCAACGTCATCAACCAAACGATCTTTGCCCCAAAGCTCAACTTCAGTGCCTATTGGTGCATTCATACCAGTGATATCAATCGCAATCATATCCATGGCAACACGGCCAATTACCCGCGTTTTCTGTCCTTGAATAGATACATAGTTTTGTTTAGGGAAGGCACGTGGATAACCGTCACCATAACCAATCGACACAATCGCAAGATTCATTTCTTGTTCTGCAACGAAAGTTGATCCATAACCCACAGATTCACCAGCTTGAATGGTATTTAGAGCAATCACTTCAGCGGTAAAGGTCATCACTGGTTTAAGATCTAATGCTTCTACAGAACGGTCTGCGAAAGGTGTAGCGCCATATAGCATGATGCCTGGACGAACAAAATCAAAATTCAGTTCTGGCCATTTGAAAATCGCTGCTGAGTTACAGCACGAACCCATGATTGGCGCACAAGCTTCTTTTACGTGTAAAAATTGTTCACGTTGTTGGTCATTTAGTGGATGATTTTCTGCGTCAGCATTGGCAAAATGCATAGCCAGTACGCAAGTAAAACCTTCCGCCTTTAATGCATTGATGACATCAATAATTTCAGGTACTTTAAAGCCTAAACGGTTCATACCGCTGTTGAGTTTAACCCAAACTTTCAGACCTTGAGCGATATAGGCATCTTTATGCTCACGTAACCAATCTAGTTGTTGCTGATGATGCACCACACATTCAATTTTTTTATCGATGATAATTTGCATTTCATCATCTGAAAAAATCCCTTCAATGAGTGTAATTGGCTGTTCATAACCCAGTTCGCGAATTTCTAAAGCTTCTTCTAGGCAGGCAACACCGAAGGCATCACTGTCTTTTAAGGCTGCTAAGCAGTCTTTAACTCCATGTCCATAAGCATTGGCTTTTACCATGCTTACAATTTTAGCGGTTGGGGCAAGTTGTTTGACACGGTTTAAATTATATTGAAGTGCTTGTTGATCAATATAAACTGTAGCTTGGCGCACCCTAAATACTCCTACAGGGTCGATGAATTAATGGATGATAAAGAGTCTTTACTCTTCATCATCATACTGAGCATAAAACTCAGGGGAGAGGTTACTAAATTTGGTGTATTGACCTTCGAAGGCAAGACGCACAGTACCAATTGGACCGTTACGCTGTTTACCAATAATAATTTCTGCAGTACCTGCTTCTTTAGACTCTTTGTTATAAACCTCGTCGCGGTAAATAAACATGATCAAATCGGCATCCTGCTCGATCGCACCCGATTCACGTAAGTCGGACATCACTGGGCGTTTATTAGGACGGTTTTCCAGTGATCGGTTCAACTGTGACAGTGCAATTACTGGGCAGTGCATTTCTTTAGCCAGTGCTTTTAAGCTTCGGGAAATTTCCGAGATCTCGCCAACACGGTTATCACCCATACCGGGTACTTTCATAAGCTGCAAGTAATCGACCATGATACACCCGAGTTTACCGCCATGCATTTTTGCAATTCGTCGAGCACGGGCACGTACTTCCGTTGGCGGTAGTGCAGATGAGTCATCGATATACAAATTCTTTTCTTGTAGATGCACAATAGTACTGGTCACTTTTGACCATTCATCAGCATCCATTTTACCTGAACGTAAATGTCCTTGGTGTACACGACCGAACGAGGATATCAAACGCATGGCAATCGAGTCAGCGGGCATCTCCATAGAGTAAACTAGAGCGGGCAGGTTGTTATTAAACAGCACACTTTCAACCAAGTTCATGGCAAAAGTGGTTTTACCCATCGATGGACGGGCCGCTACAATAATCAAATCGCCTGCTTGCATACCTGAGGTTTTATTATCTAGTTCTACAAATCCAGTGGTTAAACCCGTGATACTGCCTTCAGTTTGTGAAAGTTCATTCAACTTATCAAAAACACTAGCAACGACAGAGTTAATAGCTTTAGGGCCTTGTGCTTTGGCGTTGTTGTTGTGTTGCTCGGCAATCGAGAAAATATTGGTTTCTGCTAGATCTAAAATTTCACTGACCGTACGACCTTTGGTGTCATAGGCATTTTGTAAAATTTCTGAGCTGACTTTAATCATGCTGCGTAAAGTGGAAAATTCTTTAATTTTTGCAGCATACGTTTCAAGGTTATAGAAACTTGAAGGTGAATCTGACATGAGTTGCATCAGATATTCTTCGCCACCAGCAGCATCGAGCAAGTTTTGTTTAATCAGCCAGTCATTGACCAAGACCGCATCATAAGGTGAGCTATCTTTTGACAGTTGATCGATGGCACGGAAAATATATTTATGACGGGTCGCATAAAAATCAGCTTCAGTCAGTACATCACCCACTTGCTCAAATGATTCTGCAACTGTCATCAGTGCAGCAAGCACGGCTTGTTCAATCGCAAGGTTATGGGGTGGGGTACGAAACTCTTTCAACGAACTTTGTTCTGTGGTTTTTGCTGTTGGCGTAGAGTTTGGCTTGCTGGCATTCGCCTGTGACATAAAAATCCCTGATGCTGAAACCATTTAATGTGATGGAAATGGGTGCTAATTACAGTTTTTTCAACTCTTCATTGAACTGAAATGATAGGCGTTTTCTACAGAAATGCGAACAAGTATTTCCGATTAATTCGTCATACATTGAATTGAATGAAGAGTTAAAAATATAAAAAAGTTGGAGCACTATTTTTTACAGATAAAAAAAGAGCATGCGTAAGCATGCTCTTTTCTTTGCAAGAAATTACTCAGCTACGATAGTAACTAGAACTTCTGCAACAACATCATGATGCAATTGGATTGCAATGTTGAATTCACCAGTGTTGCGAAGCGCACCATTTGGTAAACGAACTTCTGCACGGTCTACAACAAGACCAGCATTAGTTAACGCGTCAGCGATGTCACGAGTACCGATAGAACCGAATAGTTTACCTTCGTCACCAGCTTTAGCAGTGATCACGATGTTAACTTCGTTCAATTGGTCAGCACGTGCTTGAGCAGCAGCTAATACTTCAGCTTCTTGTTTCTCAAGTTCAGCACGACGAGCTTCAAATGCAGCAGTGTTAGCTTCAGTAGCAGCAACTGCTTTACCTTGAGGGATAAGGAAGTTACGGCCGTAACCAGCTTTAACTGAAACTTTATCGCCTAATTTACCAAGGTTTTTAATGCGTTGTAATAAGATAATATCCACAGCTCAACCTCACTTATGATTGTCAGTGTAAGGGATCAAAGACAAGTAGCGAGCTTGTTTAATAGCTAGCGCTAATTGACGTTGGTAACGAGCTTTAGTACCTGTAATACGGCTAGGAACAATCTTGCCGTTTTCAGTGATGTACTGTTTTAAAGTGTCGATATCTTTGTAGTCGATGTACGTAACGTTCTCAGCTGTAAAGCGGCAGAACTTGCGACGACGGTAAAAACGTGCCATGTTATGTTCTCCTTATGCTTCAGCAGAGTCTTGAGCTTGTTGTGCTTCTTCACGTTGAGCTTTACGCGCACGTTTTTCTTCAGCACTCTTAGCCAATAGTGACTCTTCAGTGATAGCGTTTTCACGACGGATGATAAGGCTACGAATGATTGCATCGTTGTAACGGAACAATTCTTCTAGCTCATCAAGAGTAGTTTGACCACACTCAACATTCATAAGAATGTAGTGAGCTTTGTGGATCTTGTTGATTGGGTAAGCCAATTGACGACGGCCCCAGTCTTCAAGACGGTGGATTTGACCTTCAGCTTCTTTGATGTGAGTTAGGTAACGTTCTACCATACCCACAACTTGATCGCTTTGGTCTGGATGTACCAATAGTACGATTTCGTAGTGACGCATTGTCAGCTCCTTACGGTTTAGGCAGCCCCAATCATTAATTAATTGAAGCAAGGAGTCACAACAAAAGTTGTGTCGCAAAGTTTGCGAAGCGTGAATTTTAGAGCGTTTAGGTTTGAAATACAAGGCATACACCTAAAAAGGCTTAATTATTTTGTGGTTTAATGACTATCTTTAATACACAGCTAGAATCGGATGCAGATTGTAAAATAGGAGATATGTTTTCAATTGCGGGGAGCTTATCTTGTATTTGATGAGTTACGATCATATAGACGTTGTAATGATATAAATTTGATTTAAATTAAAGATCTTTTGTCATATTTGATTGTAGATATCGCTTTGAATGCTAATACGAATATGAAATATTTTTGTACTTGTCTGAAATCTATTGTACATGGGTGGATATAGGGAGAATCAGCGTTAAAACAGTTTTAGTATGTATAGCAGTATTTCGACTTAAATTTTTGCTTTGCATTGAAGATGCCTAGAAATAAAAAAAGATAGAGTAAAACTCTATCTTCTTTAAAAAAATACAATTGGCTTCAGAGGGGCAGTGGAAGTAAAACTAAAAATTAAACTAATCACTGTGATCAATTTGACTGAAAACATGAAATATTGTTTTGCCCAAATTTGATCATCTTCAGCTTTGAATCCTTGAATGGTCAGATAAATCCAATACAGACTTAAGGCATTCAGGACAATCATATAAATCCAATTTGCATAACCAAAAAAGAATAAACCATTCATGGTCATGCAGAACAAAAACACATAAACCAAAGACTCAACTTTGGTACGGTGAATTGAACGAGCTACAGGTAAAATTGGAATTCCTGCATTTTTGTAGTCATCAAATCGGTAAACTGCAATTCCCCAAGAATGAGGCATTTGCCAAAATGCATAACCAATAAAAATCAGCAATGCACCTAAATCAAACTGGTTTGCAACAGCCGTATACCCGATTACAGGTGGCGCTGCGCCAGAAAGACTGCCGATAATGGTTTGATGAATTGTTGTTCGTTTTGTCCATAAGCTGTAAAAACCAACGTATACGACAAAACCAATAACAGCAAAAAGAAAAGCGTAAGCATTTACCCAGAACCATAAAATGCTAAAACCAAATACACCTAAAACTAAAGCAAAAACTAAAGCAACAGGAATCGAGATTGATTTTTTAACCATCGCACGATTTTGTGTGCGTTGCATTTTTGAGTCGATGTCTTGGTCAATAACGTTATTGACAACACATCCAGAAGCGACCACAAAGAGGGTGCCTAAGAGGGTAAGAAGCAACAGAAGGAAATCTACAGAACCTTGGGCAGCTACAAAGTAGCCACCCAAAGCGGTAACAAAGTTACCAAAGAGAATTCCTGGTTTAGTCAGGAATAAATACTTTTTCAGCATGACGACCAGTTTAGATCATCATGTTGAAGTGAAGGTAGTTCATAATCCACACAGAACCTACTAAAAGGATAGCAATTGTGAGGATTGTATAAACAAATGCAATCACGTTCCAGCGTTGCTCTGAAGAAGAGTTCATATGCAGGAAGTAAACTAACTGAATAAGAACCTGAGCAACCGCAGTAATCGCGATTACGGCAACCAATAGACCGCGGCTAAAACCACCTGCCATTACCATACCGAATGGAATTACGGTAAGTAGAACAGAAAGGACAAAACCGATTGTATATTGTTTAACGTTACCGTGAGCTGCACCAGCAGAGTTATGATCGTGACTCATTAGATAACTCCCATCAAGTAAACAACGCTGAATACGCAGATCCAAACGATGTCAAGGAAGTGCCAGAACAAGCTTAGGCAAGCAAGACGACGAGTGTTTGGAAGTGTCAAACCATATTTCTTGATTTGGAACATCAACACAAGCATCCATACCAAACCAGAAGTTACGTGAATACCGTGCGTACCAACTAAAGTAAAGAACGCAGATAAGAACGCACTTGTGCTTGGGCCATGACCAGCATGAACTAAATGATTGAACTCATAAAGTTCCATGCCAATGAAGGCTGCACCAAATACCCAAGTAACTGCTAACCAAGTTAAAACTTGACCAACATTTTTCTTGTATGCTGCAAGAACAGCAAAACCAAAAGTTACAGAAGAGATAAGAAGGGCGAAAGTTTCAGTTAAAACGAAACCTAAAGATTCACCAAACAGCTCTTGTGCACTTGGCGTACCCACTGGAACGTGGCTACTTAATACAGCGAACGCGATGAAGAGTGTCCCGAAAAGAACCAAGTCACTCATCAAGTAAGTCCAGAAACCAAAGACAGTGATGTCAGTATCATCGTGATGATGATGTTCGTCATGTCCGTGGTTGTCGTGATGAAGTACTTCAGCCATTGTCTTAGTCCTTCTTCAAATGTTTTTCAAGAAGCGCGTAGCGTTCATTTTCAATACGTTCAACTTCTGCAGCTGGAACATAGTAGTCAACTTTCTTAGTGAAAGAAGAAACGATGAAGCTGATAATTGAAGCAATGAAAGTTACAACGACTAACCACCAGATATGCCAGATTAATGCGAAGCCCATAACTGTAATAAACATTGCAATTACGAAACCTGCCGCACGGTTTGTAGGCATATGGATGTCTTCGTATGTAGTTGGCTTAGCGTAAGCAACACCATTTTCTTTGTCAGTCCAGAAAGTATCAATACCATTGATCTTTGGAAGATAAGCAAAGTTATAGAATGGTGAAGGAGATGAAGTAGCCCACTCAAGAGTACGACCATCCCAGATATCGCCAGTAACGTCCATGTTGTCTTTGCGTTGAAGGAAACCAACAACAATTTGCATAACAAAACAGAAGATACCGATAGCAACCAATACAGAACCAAATAAAGCGATCGCTAAGTACGGATCCCATTCAGGGTTGTCATATGTATTCAAACGACGAGTCATACCCATGAAACCAAGGATATAAAGTGGCATGAATGCAAAGTAGAAACCGAAGAACCAGAACCAGAACGCTGCTTTACCCCAAGTTTCATTCAATTTCCAACCAAACATTTTTGGCCAGTAGAAAATGATACCCGCGAACATCGCGAACACTACACCACCAATAATTACGTTATGGAAGTGAGCGATAAGGAATAAAGAGTTGTGTACTAAGAAGTCCGCTGGTGGAACTGCCATTAATACGCCTGTTAAACCACCAATACCGAAAGTCACAAGGAAGCCAAGTGTCCAAAGCATTGGAGTTGTATAGGTGATGCGGCCCTTGTACATGGTGAATAACCAAGAGAAGATTTTCACACCAGTAGGGATCGCAATGATCATGGTCATGATACCGAAGAACGCGTTAACGTTGGCACCAGCACCCATTGTAAAGAAGTGGTGAACCCATACAACTAGTGAAAGAACACCAATTGCTACAGTTGCGTACACCATAGATTTGTAGCCGAACAACGCTTTGCGTGAGAACACAGCAGTAACTTCTGAGTAAATACCAAAAGCTGGTAATACCAAGATGTAAACTTCCGGGTGACCCCAAGTCCAAATCAAGTTTACATACAACATTGGGCTACCACCCATGTCATTTGTAAAGAAATGGAAGCCGAAGTAACGGTCAAGTGAAAGCATTGCAATAGTCGCAGTCAAAACTGGGAATGTTGCAACGATAAGCACTACAGTAACTAATGCAGTCCAAGTGAAAATAGGCATGTCCATAAGTTTCATGCCAGGCGCACGCATTTTGATGATGGTAACGAAGAAGTTAACACCAGTAAGAAGCGTACCTAAACCAGAAACCTGAAGTGCCCAGATATAGTAGTCTACACCTACACCTGGAGAGTATTCGATGCCAGAAAGTGGAGGGTAAGCCATCCAACCTGTTGCAGCGAATTCACCAATTGCAAGAGAAGCCATCATCAAGCCCGCAGCGCCGGCGAATAACCAGAAGCTAAGAGAGTTTAATAATGGGAATGCTACGTCACGTGCACCAATTTGAAGTGGTACAGCAACGTTCATTAAACCAACAACTAGACCCATTGCTACGAAGAAGATCATGATTACGCCATGGGCAGTAAAGATCTGGTCATAGTGTTCTGGGTGTAAGTAACCTTCACCGCCACCTTTTGCAAGGAACAGTTGAAGACGCATCATAATCGCATCGGCAAAACCACGCACAAGCATGACAATTGACACGAGGATATACATGATACCAATTTTTTTATGGTCTACAGATGTGAACCATTCGTTCCACAAGTAGCCCCATTTTTTAAAGTAGGTGATACCAGCAACAATTGCGATACCGCCAAGGATCATCATTGCAACAGTAACCAACACGATTGGGTCGTGTGGAATTGCATCTGGTCCTAACTTACCTAATAAGCTCATGTCTTATTCCCCTGCAACAGTCGCATGTTCAACGCCTGCATGAGCTTCAGAAGCAGCAGCTTCGTGTCCAACAGTAGCTGTATGATCAGCACCGTGGTAGTTGCTCATGTATTTGTTAATCACTGATTCGAACAATTTAGGTTCAACTGAAGAATAGTAAGTCACTGGGTGTGGCTTAGTAGGGTAAGGCTTCATTGCTTCAGCTAGAGCCTTCTCTTCAGGAGTAGTTGCTTTGGCAACTAAAACTTCGATCTGGTGTTTAGAACGGTTGCCGTCACGTAAGGTTGCAAATTCAGCTTGGTCTAAAACAGTTTTTTGAACCGCTTCAGGATTAACTGAAGAACCATTACCAGCTTTAACAGCAGAAACCCATTCAGCAAACTGAGCATCAGTCACAGCATGTGCACGGAAGCGCATTTGTGAGAAGCCATAACCTGAATAGTTAGAAGAGAAACCACGGAAGCCTTCAGCAGGACTAGTTTCATCAGCTAATAAGTTCAAGTGAGTTTGCATACCTGCCATAGCATAAATCTGACCACCTAACGCCGGAATGAAAAATGAGTTCATTGTGAAGTTAGATGTTAAACGAAGGCTTACAGGAGTTTTCTCAGGGAAGCGGATCTCGTTTACAGTCGCGATGCCTTGTTCAGGGTAGATGAAGATCCATTTAAATTGTTCAGCAATAACTTGAACAGTTAAAGGAGCTTTATCTGACTCGAGTGGACGGTAAGGGTCATACTTGTGGGAACCCCACCAAGTTAACCAAGCTAAAATAGCGATAATAATTACGGGAATACCCCAAACTACAACTTCAATTGCAGTCGAGTGTGCCCAAGTAGGTGCATAGTCTGCATCTTTATTTGACGCGCGATATTTCCAACCAAACCAAAGAGCCATAAGTGCTGATGGAATAACTACCAACAACATTAGGTAGATCGCAGTAAGCATGAGGTTTGACTGACCTTCAGCAACTGGACCTTTTGAGTTTAGAAGTACCATATCACCACCACACCCAGTTAAGAGTGCAGCGATCGCAGATAAAGACAATACAGCTAAAATTGTTTGTCTCATTTTACAACCTCGGTGAAGAGTCCCATTCCCTAATTTTTAAAATTGGGATAGCGAATAAAGTGTCGCATGATTGTGATTTTTCAGATATGAAAAAAGTTCACAATGATGTGACACCGCTACGTTGTAGGGCATTATGCCTGATATCGGCAAACTAAGCTATACATAAAGATGCTTTAAATGACTGTATTAAAACCCTATTTTGTTGGTCGGGATTGTGTTTTTTTTATCTGAATTTTATTTTAATTTCAATGTAATGCACAAAAAAGGGATGAGAAATTCATCCCTCAATAAAAGTGAAAGTTATTGGTTTATTACCTTGGTTTTTGCTAACTTGTCATGCAAAGTTTGACGCTTTTTGCCGAAAATAAAAACGGAATCAATGATTGCGCTTAAAGGCATCGATAAAAAGTTCAGAAAAATAAATAAAACACTACGTAAAGTGAAGCCACGCATGAGGTTTACAGGTTGGCTGGTTTCGGCATCTACGATTTTAATTTTGGTGATTTTTTTACCAATACTTTGACCAGATTTAGCAATCAAATACGCTTGAATGAAAAGCATAATGAAGAGGTAAGCAAACATTGCAATCCAAGCTTGGTTGGGAAACATTTCAATCATTTGTGTTTGTAATGTTTGTAAAACATTCGGATCAGCATTTGGGGTCATCACAGCTTGCATAAACTGTTCATTTAGATTGGCAAATTGTGTCTTTTCACTCGGATTAAAAAATGCCGTTAAGATAAAAGTAGCAGGTATCCAAAGCAGTAAATCAACGATCTTAGCCAAAACACGTTTAGGAATACTGGCTAGGCTAGTTTGCAATTGTACCGCTTGAGGCTGTGCGTAGGTGTTTGATGGCGTAGTTGCAGTTTGATTTGATTCGAATGCTGTCGGTGCTATATAACCTGCAGGCATATAAACCAACTGACCTTGAGTGAGTTCACCCAAAGCTTTCCATTCGGTCATACCTTGGTGCCAAACCAAGTCCGTGAGTAACACTTGTTGGCTCGCGAGCATTTGATTAAGTTGTTCTAAGGTGTAGGGACCAGCTTGTTGGTTATTTCGTGCCAAGTAAATCTGCATAAAACTAAAATCTCAAAAAACGTCTGTAAAAGTATAAATAAAAAAAAAGACCCACATGTGGGTCTTTTTTTAACACAGTTTATTAAGCTTGTTGAGCTTTTTCTTCAGAAAGGAAGAACCAAGTGTCTAATACTGAGTCTGGGTTAAGCGAAACAGACTCAATGCCTTGTTCCATTAACCATTTAGCTAGGTCAGGGTGATCTGAAGGGCCTTGACCACAAATACCTACGTATTTGCCAGCTTTACGACAAGCATGGATTGCCATAGAAAGAAGTGCTTTAACGGCTGGATCACGTTCATCAAATAGGTGAGAAACGATACCAGAGTCACGGTCTAGACCCAGTGTTAACTGAGTCAAGTCGTTAGAACCGATAGAGAAACCGTCGAAGTGTTCAAGGAACTGTTCAGCCAATAATGCGTTAGTTGGAAGTTCACACATCATGATCACTTTAAGACCGTTTTCACCACGTTTGAGGCCGTTAAGTGCTAACAATTCAATAACACGTTTCGCTTCAGCAACAGTACGTACGAAAGGAATCATGATTTGAATGTTCGTTAAGCCCATTTCGTCACGTGCTTTTTTCAGTGCGCGGCATTCAAGTTCGAAGCAGTCACGGAAATTGTCAGACACATAACGGCTTGCACCACGGAAGCCAAGCATTGGGTTTTCTTCTTCAGGTTCGTATAACTTACCACCGATTAAGTTTGCATATTCGTTTGACTTAAAGTCAGACATACGAACAATCACTGGTTTGTCAGCAAACGCTGCAGCAAGTGTAGAAATACCTTCAACTAGTTTTTCAACATAGAATTCGATAGGAGATGCATAACCCGCAGTACGTGACATTACAGCAGCACGAGTTTCACGTGGTAGGCTGTCAATATTAAGCAATGCTTTAGGATGTACGCCGATCATACGGTTGATGATGAACTCAAGACGAGCAAGACCAACACCTTCGTTAGGAATTTGAGCAAAGTCAAATGCGCGGTCAGGGTTACCTACGTTCATCATAATTTTGAACGGAAGTTTAGGCATAGATTCGATAGAATTACGTTGGATTTCAAAGTCCAAAGCACCTTCGTAAATAAAGCCTGTGTCACCTTCAGCACAAGAAACAGTCACTTCTTGACCGTCAGTCAATACTTCAGTCGCATTACCACAACCTACGATTGCAGGAACACCAAGCTCACGTGCAATAATCGCAGCGTGACAAGTACGGCCACCACGGTTAGTGACAATCGCAGCTGCACGTTTCATTACTGGTTCCCAATCTGGGTCAGTCATGTCAGATACAAGTACGTCGCCGTCTTGAACTTTGTCCATTTCTTTGATTGAAGTCACAATACGAACGCGACCAGAACCAATGCGTTGACCGATTGAACGGCCTTCACAAATCACATTACCTTTTTGCTTAAGCAGGTAACGCTCCATTGTGCCTACGTTTTGGCGGCTCTTCACAGTTTCAGGACGTGCTTGAACGATATAGATTTGGCCATCATCGCCATCTTTCGCCCATTCGATGTCCATTGCTGAACCGTAATGGTTTTCAATGATCAATGCTTGTTTAGCAAGTTCTTGAAGTTCGTGGTCATTTAAAGCGAATTGTTGACGATCTGCTTTTTCAACGTCTACAACAACTACTGACTTACCTGCAGCACCTTCCTCACCATAAATCATTTTTTGGTGTTTAGAGCCAAGGTTACGGCGTAATACAGCGTGTTTTCCTGCATTTAAAAGTGGTTTAGATACATAGAATTCGTCAGGGTTTACAGCACCTTGTACAACCATTTCACCCAAGCCATAAGAAGCTGTGATGAAAACTGCGTCGCGGAAACCAGATTCTGTATCTAGTGTAAACATTACACCAGCAGCACCTGTTTCAGAGCGAACCATACGTTGAACACCAGCAGATAACGCAACAACGTCATGTGCGAAGTTTTGGTGTACACGGTAAGAAATTGCGCGGTCGTTATAAAGTGAAGCAAATACTTCTTTAATCGCAATAAGGACGTTGTCGATACCACGGATGTTCAAGAAAGTTTCTTGTTGGCCAGCAAATGAAGCATCTGGTAAGTCTTCTGCTGTTGCAGATGAGCGAACGGCAACCGCGATATCAGGGTTGCCGTTTGAAAGAGCTGTGAAAGCCTCACGAATTTCTGTTTCAAGTTCAGCTGTAAGCGGAGTGTCTACAATCCATTGACGGATTTTTGCACCAGTTTCAGCAAGTGCATTTACATCGTCAACATTGAGTGCAGCAAGTTCAGCGTTAATTTTAGCGTTTAGGCCACTTTGCTCGAGGAATTCACGATATGCTTGAGCTGTAGTAGCAAAACCACCAGGAACAGATACACCAGCATTTGCTAGATGGCTGATCATTTCACCTAATGATGAGTTTTTACCACCCACGAGTTCTACGTCGTGTTTCCCTAATTTTTCTAGACCAATTACGCGCGCTTCCAAAGTTGTTACTCCACTTTTGCAGTATTAATCACTATCTTGGCATGAAATTATAACAAATTACTTAGCATTCTAAATTTACTAAGTGACAGTCATGTAAGATGGTTTACTATAAAGATTATATAGCACTAAGACAAATTTTGGAGGAGAATTTTAATGTCAGAAGGTAAACAGATTCAGCGTAGTGTTTTCTTTGTTTCGGATGGTACCGCGATTACCGCAGAAACACTTGGACACTCACTGTTAGCCCAGTTCCCTCATGTAGATTTTGACATTCATATTATTCCATATATTACCTCTGAAGAAGCAGCTACAAATGTGGTTGCAGAGATCAATCTTAGAGCGCAGCAAGACGGTCAAAAGCCTTTGGTGTTTGATACCCTTGTAGACCCGTATGTACGTGACATTATTAATACTGCAAATGCGATAAATCTTGATGTTTTTGAAGGGCTTATTAGTAAATTGTCGGACGAGTTGGGTACAGCTCCTACGACTTTAGTCGGTCAAACCCATGCAGTTACAGATTCTGAGTCTTATAAAGCACGTATTGATGCGGTGCATTTTGCTTTAGATAACGATGATGGGGCACGTACTCGTCATTATGATAAAGCAGATTTGATTTTAATTGGAGTATCACGTTCGGGTAAAACACCAACTTCAATCTATCTCTCTTTGCAATTTGGTATTCGTGTAGCTAATTATCCTTTGACAGAAGAAGATTTGGATGACAACCGTTTACCTGCAGTTTTACGTGAGCACAAACATAAGTTGTTTGGCTTGATGATTGATGCAGAGCGCCTTGTAGCAATTCGTTCAGAGCGTAAGGCCAATAGTCGTTATGCAAGTTTTAGTCAGTGCCAAATGGAACTACGTGCGATTGAAGGTATTTATATTTCTGAGGGAATAAAATACTTAAACGTGTCTGAAATGTCGATTGAAGAAATTTCTACACGTGTTTTACAAATGACCGGACTGAAGCGTCGCATTGGTTAAATGTAAATTGAGCCACTTTGGTGGCTCTTCTGATGATAATAAATTACTGTATAAATTATATAAAAATAGTATTAATTTCTGGTTTGTCATACTTTTAATGAATGATAAATATTTAAGATATTGATGAAAATTTTCCTCAATATTTAGACTTAAATTTTAAGCAATTTTTGCATTCATTTGTGTACCAATTCGATAAATTTCTTTGCCTGAAAATTTATAAAATATGGCCAAATTGACAGCACAAATCTTTTATAAAAATCCGTGTTTTGCTGTATTTTTATCTATGAATTAAGCCTGAATAATCCACTTGATATGAGTTGTGTAAATACAAGATTTAGCTGATATGGTTTAATATTTAATCAATTTTTCAAAAATACTGATTTAAATGCTAAAAAAATAGGCAGAAAATAGAATAAAAAATAATCAAACAGTTGCTTTTGGGTGCTAAATATAAAGAAATGGCACCATTTATTTAATTGATGTGAGTGAAAAATATTCAAATTGATAACATTCAGGCTTTAAAAGCTGATATGAAGTAATATTAAAATTGGATTTTTAGCTGTTATTTTCCTATTGAATATAGATTAGAACATAAGTAAATGTTGGCTGAACATGAGCATCGGTATAAATTTTCCAACTTATAGTTAGGGATTAAAAGAGTTGTGTAAGACAAAATTAAGTGACTGAAAAATTATTGGTTTGAAATAAAGTTTTCATGAAGAATTGATCATAACTATTCAAAAATCGCACCTCTATAAACTCGCTGTAGCTGCTGGTGCAGGTCGGATGCATGATTTAAGTCTGAGCGCTTAAAAAGCATGTAGCACGATTAAAGCTATTTTCATTTATAGATTTTTAAGAATCCTTAGCCTTATCGAATGAAAGTCTTCAATAAAGTAGGGGATCTACCAAAAGCCACCAAAGATGGCTTTTGGTGTTGTGAGTTTTGATTAGTCGGATAAATTTTATTAAATGTTATGTGAATATCATTTCATTGTAATTACTTTTCTTTAGGCTGGTTAGATTCGCTGCGCACAATGACATCACACTCAAACGTATGTTCATCTAAAGCCGTGATTGAATTACTCTGAATTTTCGCAATTGGCCAAGTGTTTAAGATGCAGTTGGGCTGCTGTAATGCAGCATAATAATGATCAGATTTTAGAAAAGTTTTATTTTGAATTGCGGTATTTGGACTGAGTAAATGTCTTAACCAATGATTCGGCACTTGATCTTCTAAAAAGCGAATCGCCAAAATACTCTTAATACGATTGCTAAATAAACGTCGATTTTTTGCAATCAGTGGATGTTGGATTAATTTATTCAGTAGACGTTCGGTGCGTGGTAAGACAAATTGCGGTTTGATTTGATAGACCATGATGTTATCTGCAACCTGACATAGATGGTGCAATTCAGAGACCACATGCTGATCTATCCCAATAATTGCGATTTTTTGCTTCTTAAAGTCATAATCTTTGATCTGTTCTGAACGGATGATCGTTCCACGAAAGTGTTCAAAATCCTCTAGATGATTATTAAAAATATGGTGGGTTGCATCCTGCTTGTTGGCCATATTTATTCCTTGTCTTTTCTTTTTTTAGTTGAGTCTTAGATAGGAATATATTCTGTGATGGGCCAGTTGGGGTAAAGCGTTTTTTCAGTCTGATGAGTCATGCAATTTGTCTAGAATTGATTTGCTTGGCCCTTGTCATTTATACATTTCTAGGAGTGAACTGATTTTTTTATGCGTTGTAGTTCATTAACCGCTCAAGCAGATCGATAAAACAATGAGCGACCTGCATGAACAGCTTTTGAGATCTATAAATTTTGTGAGTTTTAAAGTGGTTCATCATCTGGTGAGTTATAGTCAAGCTGACTCGTGGTTGAATGTTTAAGTTCGGGTTGGTCGGTGTGTGTACGTAAATAGTCCATATCACGAATATTTTTTTGAACAGCAACTGCACCAAACAAACTCATTAGGAAAGCCATCATGTAAAAACCTTTTTCACTTAATGCCAGTTCAGCATTCCAAAGGCCAATGGCAAGAAGTACAAGGCAAATAATGACGGATGCCCAGCAAAGTCCGAAGTAGATTGCAGTGACATGCATTCCTTCTAAACGGTCACGAATGATTTTTTGTAGTGAAACCGATGAAAATAATCCATAGAGCAATAAAATGAGATAAAAGCCTTTTTCATTCAACATCATATTTGCATTGAATAAACCTATGCAAAACACCACAGCGCCTAAGATCAGTGCACACCAACTTGCTGCGGTAAATGCGGGTGTGGGTTTATTAATATATTGGCTCATCTGCTTATTTTTCTCTTTGTTTTGCTTATGTTTAATATTTATACAGTAATAAAAATGAGTAAAGCAATTATTTCGTTGAGGCAATGATGGTTTTTAAGTGTAGCTTTAGTAAATGTTAGCCAAAGCATTGTTCTCGGTTGTATCCGTCTAAAAGAGCCACAAAAGACGTAATCGCAATTCTGGCTTTAGACGGATCAAACGCTTGGATTAAATCATCAAGCTTAGGGTCTTAAGCTAGATCATTTTTGATTTGCATTAAACGTTCGAAATTTTCAATGCGCTTATCGGTATCGTAAATGTCGCAGGTGAAAATAAATTCATCAACGTCATATTTAGTGAGTAGGTTTTCTAAACCTGCTCGAACGGTTGCATTTGAACCGACTTGTCCCATAGCGTAGAAATTATCAACAGACAGCTTTTCTGCAGCAGACCATAAGCCTTGCATACTGTCGACCGGAGCTTTGAGTTTTAAACTTTGACCACGCATTAAACCTAAAACCCGTTGGTAAGCACTCGTTGCTAGATATTCTGCTTCTTCATCTGTTTCAGCAACAACCGTTGGTACGCCCATAGACACATAAGGTTGATCTAAATATTCGGATGCTTGGAAATTTTCACGATAGAGCTGAATTGCTTGTCCAAGCATGCGTGGTGCGAAATGTGAAGCAAATGAATAGGGTAGACCTAAACGTGCAGCGAGTTGTGCACTGAATAAACTTGAACCTAGCAGCCATACGGGAACATGTGTATTTTGTCCCGGTGTGGCAATGATGCGCTGGTGAGGTTCAGGTGCTTTGAAGTATTGTAAAATCTCAAGAACATCTTGTGGAAATTGATCTTCGGTTTCCTGACGGCCACGGCGTAAAGCGCGCATGGTGGTTTGGTCAGTACCTGGTGCGCGACCTAAGCCGAGTTCAATACGGCCGGGATATAGCGTTTCAAGCGTGCCAAATTGTTCAGCGACAACCAAAGGTGCATGGTTGGGCAACATAATCCCGCCTGAACCGAGCTTGATGGATTGTGTATTTGCTAAGAGATAACCGAGTAAAACCGCAGTTGCAGAACTTGCGATGCCATCCATATTGTGGTGTTCGGCTAACCATAGACGCTCATAGCCAAGTTGTTCTGCTTTCTGTGCTAACTGGAGTGCATGTTTGAGTGAAAATTCGATGGTTTTATCATCTCGAACAGGTGCGAGTTCAAGTATTGAAAATTTTGTATCGGCTAGAGTACGCATGTTTTCTCTCAGAGATCTTTATATCGAAATAATACGATATAAAAAGCTGAATGTATATCGAATAAATTCGATATGGTGTGGGGCGGTGTAAAAAGACAACTTTAGATATATCTAAACTTTTTTATATACAAAAAAAGCACCCGAAGGTGCTGATTTTTTTCCATTGAAATATATCGATTAACGTTTACCGTTTTTGTACCAACCTAAGTGACGACCATTGTCTCCACGGTAGCCTCGGTCGTTGTAGCTGTAATTATTGGTACGATAGCCACGGTTGTTATAACGACGGTCATAGCGATCATCATAACGACCATTATAACGGTCATCATAGCGACGGTCTTCAGACACTTTTTTACCTAGTGCAGAACCACCGGCTGAACCAAGTGCAGCACCGATATAACCACCGTTTGTGCCGCCCATGTTTTTACCTACGGTATAACCACCTGCGCCACCAAGTGCACCACCAATGATGGCACCATTACGGTCACGTTTGTTCGCCGATGCTGCAGCACCTGCACCGCCACCAATTGCTGAACCAATCATTGCGCCAGTTTGGCCGCCAACTTGGTTACCGATTGCTGCACCAACAACACCACCTAAAGCAGATGTTAATGCAGTATTGGTGCTATTACCTGCATGTGTTGCAGTCATAGTAAGTGCTGAAGCGGCAATTGCTGCACTGAATAGAATTTTATTAATTTTCATTTTTAAACTCCTTACGAAGCATGATGTTTATCTGTTGATATCAATATATGAAAATACATAGCGAATATTTGGAGCTTGATGTGAAATAAAATATGTGTTCCGTTGCTGCAATGTAAATTTTGCACTTTATTTCTACATGATTGATGACTTGGTTGGAGGGAAGGCAAATCTAAATATTTATCAGGAGCAATAAATAAAGTTGTATTTATCATTTGAAAAAAGGCGATACATAAAAAAGCACCCGAAGGTGCTATTTTCACTATTCAATAAGGACTCACTAATTTTTGAATTAGTGACGACGACGGTAACGTTTTTTGTATTTACGTTCTTGGTGTTTGTCGTAAGCTTTATCTTTAGAGATTTTATTACCTAGAGCAGCACCGCCAGCAGCACCTAGTGCAGAGCCGATGTAACCACCGTTTGTACCGCCCATGCTTTTACCAACAGTATAACCTGTACCACCACCTAAAGCACCGCCGATAGCAGATTCTGTACGGTTGCGTTTATTACTTGCTACCGCAGCACCACCAGCACCACCAAGAGCGGCACCAATTGTAGCGCCGGTATTACCGCCCATGTTTTTACCAATTGCAGTACCTGCAACACTACCTAATGCACTAGCTGCAGCAACGCGTGTTGTACTATCTGCATTTGCAGACACAGTGAACATAGAAGCAGTTGCTAGAGTGGCTGTCATTAAAAGAGTATTCAGTTTCATAGTTCACTCCATGTCCTTCATAAACGCGAGGACTTTTTCATAATCATTTCGATGGCAGTAAATGTAACAAAACTATTCGCTATAAATATGGAGAGCTTTCTCTTTATTTGGTGATTTGAGTGTCTAGTTTGTATAAGTTTTATTAATATTGTGAAAAAAATGGTCGAATGCAGAAAATCTGTACGACTTTGTGGAGAAAGGTAGGAGTGATGAATTTCACACTTTCTTATTTCGGGTCATTGATAGGCCAAAAAACAATATATATGTCATTTCAGACCCATTATCGGTACACTAGCCCCATTATTTTGAATTTTGGCATATCCGTGAAAGTTTAGCGGTAGAGCCTGTGTATTGAGATTTTTTGAAAAATGAAAGAATCGTTACGTTTACGATTAGATCAGCTCTCTGACCGTCACGAAGAATTAAATGCATTACTCGCAGATGTAGAAGTCATTTCAGACAACAAACGTTTCCGTCAGTTGTCACGTGAGCATAGTGATTTATCTGAAATCACTGAAGTTTGGAAAAAATACCGTCAAGCTGAAGAAGATATTGAGACTGCTGAAGTGATGATGACGGATCCAGATTTTAAAGAGATGGCCGTTGAGGAAATCAAAGAAAATAAAGCTTTGATTGGCCAGCTTGAAGCAGACTTAAACATTCTGATGATTCCAAAAGATCCGAATGATGCGAACTCTGCTTATTTAGAAATCCGTGCCGGAACAGGTGGTGACGAAGCTGCAATTTTCTCGGGTGACTTGTATCGCATGTACAGTAAATATGCTGAATCACAAGGTTGGCGTATTGAAGTGTTGTCTGAAAATGACGGCGAACACGGCGGTTATAAAGAAGTGATTTGCCTCATCAATGGTGAAGGCGTATATGGTCGCTTAAAATTTGAAAGTGGCGCGCATCGTGTACAGCGTGTGCCTGCAACTGAGTCACAAGGTCGTGTTCATACTTCGGCATGTACTGTTGCGATTTTGCCGGAAGTTGATGTAGACACTAGTGTTGAAATTAATCCTTCAGAATTACGTATTGATACCTATCGTGCCTCTGGTGCGGGTGGTCAGCACATTAACAAAACTGACTCTGCTGTACGTATTACCCATATTCCAACGGGTACAGTTGTAGAATGTCAGGACGAACGTTCACAGCATAAAAACAAAGCCAAAGCGATGGCGCTGTTGGTTTCTCGTTTAGAAAATGCCAAACGCGCAGCGGCAGATGCCGCGACGTCTGAAATGCGTCGTGACTTGGTGGGTTCTGGTGACCGTTCTGAGCGTATTCGTACCTATAACTATCCACAAGGTCGTATGACTGATCATCGTATTAACCTAACACTGTATAAGTTGGATGCAGTGATGGAAGGTGATTTGACTGAATTGCTAGATAGTTTGCATCGTGAATATCAAGCCGATCAGTTGGCGTTATTAGCACAGCAGAATGGTGGCTAATGAATATTGCACAGGCTTTGGCCTATCGTGGTGAACCTGAGAGTTATGAACGTCAGGAAAATGCGTGGTTGTTAGAGCATATCACCAAGATTGATTCTTTTGATTTAATCATGAAAAAGGATCAAGAATTGACGGCAGAACAAGAACAACTGTATGTCGACAGTCTTACTCGTATTGCTGCGGGTGAGCCTTTGGCTTATGTCACAGGTTCTCAGCCATTTTGGACGCTAGACTTAAAAGTGACTAAAGATACTTTGGTGCCACGTCCTGATACGGAAGTACTTGTTGAAACTGTACTGCGTTTAGAACTTCCTGAAGATGCTCGTGTGGTCGATTTAGGAACAGGAACTGGTGCTGTAGCGTTATCATTAGCCAGTGAACGTCCAGATTGGTCAATTGTGGCTTCAGATATTTACGAACCTACATTGGAAGTCGCTGAGTTTAATGCCAAAAAGCATGATCTTGAACATGTGCAGTTTGTCTTAGGTTCTTGGTTGAAACCCTTTGGTCGTGCTTTCTTTGATGTAATTGTGTCAAATCCGCCGTATATCGATGCTGATGATGTACACATGAAGGATTTGGCAACAGAGCCTGAACGTGCTTTGGTTGCAGATAATCATGGGCTTGCAGATCTTGAACAAATCATTCTTCAAGCCAAAAAACATTTAACCGTGAATGGTTGGGTGGTGCTCGAACATGGTTATGACCAAGGGGAAGCAGTCAGACATTTGTTCTTACAAGCTGGTTATCGAAATGTTCGGACTGTAAAAGATTATGGTGGCAATGACCGTGTCAGCTTAGGTCAGTGGCAACATTGATTTGGTATTAGAGAAATAGTCAAAAATAAAGCGCATCGAATGCGCTTTATTTTTTTGTTTTTCAATTCACATGTGAGCGTTTGTATGTGTGCATTTGCAAGTGTAGAAAATAGGTTTACTTCACCACATCTCGCCAACGCAATAGATATTGTTCTAGATATTTCATCAGGCTATCGGTGATTTTCCCTAAGAGTGCCAATAGAATAATGGCGATAATCACGATATCTGGACGTGAGGTTTCACGACCATCACTGAGCAAATAGCCAATACCTTGCGTGGCTGCAATCAGTTCGGCAGCAATCATAAACATCCACGCCAAACTTAAACTATTGCGTAAGCCTGTAAGTATACCCGGCGATGCAGCAGGTAAAATAATCTCACGAATCTGCCTGAAATATTTCAAACGATAAACTTGTGCAACTTCAATGAGTTTTCGGTCTACACCTTGAATCGCTGCAACGGTATTGGTATAGGTCGGGAAAAAAGCACCTATGGCAATGAGGGTGATTTTTGAAGATTCATCAATACCTAACCATAAGAGCAGTAAGGGAATCCACGCCAAACTGGGGATAGATTTAATTGCTGAAAATGTAGGTTCCAAAAATGCTTCGGCTTGTTTGTTCAAACCGACTAAGAGTGCAAAAATCAGAGCAAGTCCGCTACCAATAAAAAAGCCTAAAAATACCCGCCAAGTACTGGTCCAGATATGCTGCCAAAGTTCACCTTCAGATAACTCTATAAATGACTGCCAAAGACTACTCGGAGCGGGGAGTAGATAGGGTTCGATAACACCATTTTTGACCAAGATTTCACATAGCAGCAATAAAACTACAGGTAGAGCAAGACCTTTTAAAATCAAGATCAACTTGGGTTTTATATGGTTTGATGAATCGGAAGCGGTCGAAACCGCTGTATCGATTTTGGGTTGAGTCAGTGATGATGACATGTTATTTCACAACCTTTTTCGCATAACGTGCTTCAAAAAGTTGATCAATGACTTGATTGACATTGGTTCCTTTACGAACTAAATCTTCTTCAGTCAAAATCGTGCCAGATTTCTTTAAGGCCGCAATGTGTTTAGCTGTTGGGATATTTTGATCAAAGTTGGTACGACTTAACTGCAGCTTGGCAACAGCCAATGGAAGCTTGGACTCACGTGCTAATAATTCGGCTAATTTATCTGGATTGGCTTTGGCCCATTGTCGTGCTTGTTCATAGGCTTTAATCACAGCTTCAACGGCTTCAGGACTTTGCTGGCTAAATTGTTGTTTGGTACTTAAAACACTATAGCTGTTAAAACCCACATTTCTATACAGCAAACGTGCGCCTGATTGTACTTGTGCAGATGCCATGAGTGGATCTAATCCCGCCCATGCATCGACTTGACCACGTTCTAAAGCTGTTTTTCCATCAGGATGTTGTAAATGTACCAATTGCACATCACGTTTATTGAGGCCGACTGTTTCCAAAGACTGCAAAGTAAACATGAATGGATCGGTTCCTTTGGTCGCCGCAATTTTTTTGCCTTTAAGCTCTTTCAGGCTTTTAATCGGAGAGTTTTTTGCCACAAGCAATGCCGTCCATTCAGGCTGTGACTGTATATATACGGTTTTAATCGGACTGCCATTGGCACGACTCAAAACGGCTGCAAGTCCTGCTGTTGAGGCAAAATCCACACTGCCACTATTGAGATATTCGAGTGAGCGATTACTACCTTGGCTAAAGACCCATTTAATTTGTGTTTTGGGTAATGCTTTTTCTAAGAGTTTTTGTTCCTTCACCACTAAACTGGTCGGTGCATAGTAGGCATAATCCAGTTTAAGTGTCGAAGGAATAGCAGCAAAGATAGAGCTACTGAATAGGCTGAATGTCAGCGTAGAAAAAATTAGTTTTGAGCTTTTAAATAGGGAAGTCATATCGTTCACAATCAAGTGTTGAATTATGAGCACATAGATACGACGGAAATATTTCAGAAACAAAACAGAATAAATGCTAAGAATAATAGAAATCGAGATAAGCGTATAAATCAAATATAGGTATTTGATTTAAAATACTTTATTGGATTTAATTGTGATGAAATTTCGTTATATAAATTAATGTGTAAACTTGTATGAAAAATGCTTAGATATTTTAGTGTAAAGAATATTCAAAAATTATAGTGAATTACAGACTTAAAATAACTTTTCCAATAAAAAAGCAGCTTTCGCTGCTTTTTATATGTGATCAATACTTACATTGGGTAGTCTTGTAAGCTATCGAAAACTTCAACTTGTTCTAAAGCTGATGTTTCTACTGCAAGACAGTAAGCAATAATTTTTGCAGTTGCATTCACTAAATTTTCATCTTTTGGATTTGCACCTGCTTGAATTGCTTCAATGTCATCTGCTTGGATATCCAGTGCATGAGCAACTTCAACTGCATTTTCAGTGCTAAAAAATTGTGAGATTAAATTTTGCAAATCGATATCTGCAACAGTTTTAAGCTGTTCATGAAACAGGTCATCAATTGCGTCAATCTGAGTGAAAAGAGAATCTGAAAAGTTTTGAACAAGTTGTTGTTCAAGAACATCAATCATCTTAAGCATAGGAAAGCCTTTCAAGGAGATGCAGGAGAATTGGAATATAAAAAAGCAAAGTGCTTTAAATTGAGTGAAAAATAACCTAATTAGACTAAAGTAGCAATCGCTCAATGATGAATGGTCAGTCTATTTATTGAATATTTTTAAGTTATTGATTTTCTATTAATTAGATGAATATTCAATTTATAAATAGCGAATATCAAATTTTAGGCCTTGAATTCAGGCGCATTATTTTGTCGATACGCACCGGGACTGACGCCTGTCCATTTTTTAAAAGCCCGATGGAAAGCACTCGGATCATGAAAATTCAGTTCTTCACTGATATCTTGCAAGCTTTTATCGGTATGGGTTAAAAAATCGATGGCAGTATCACGTCGGATATCATTTTTGAGTTGTTGATAACTCACACCTTCACTTTTAAGACGGCGATGCATCGTGGCTTCCGACATATTCATTTTGACCGCCAACTCATAAAACTCTAACCATTCGGCAGGAGGAACGTCTAACAGTTGTTTACGAATTTGGCTGCTGAGCGCATACGGGTTTTTAAAGCGTACCAAAAGGTTTTCAGGTGTTTGTTGTAAGAATTGATACCACGAACGTGTGTCTTGCTTGATTGGTAGACTTAAATAACTGGCATCGAGCTGTATGTAGTTTTGACTGGCTTGGTAATGAATATTTTCACAGAAGCGAACTTTATAGTCATGATCATCAAGCGGTGCATCACATTTTAATTGGATTTGGTTTAATAAAATCCGTTGACCACTCAACCAGCACAGTAGCGTATGGATGAGCATTAAATATGTGGCATAGCTGAACATGCGTTTAGGCGTTTGTTGGTCATAGATCACGATATAAGCAAAGTGATCTTCAATGGTTAAATCACTATGCAAGTCATCTAAAACCAGATTTAAAAATTGTAAGATTTGCTTAAGTGCATCCCCCAAGGTACTGTTGTGCATGACCATTTTCGACAGTAGCTTAAAACTGCCACGTCGCATGGCATGCCGATCCATGCCAAAAAATTCATCATCCATCACATCTGCAAGATGAGTCCATAAAGCCGCATATTGAGAAACAGAAACTCTGGTTTTACGCGATAGCAGTAACTCTGAGGGAATACCCGCCTTTTGTAAAATAGCAGAAATATCAAAGCGCTTTTTTTGCGCATCGTGTAATGCTTCATGCACCAAGTCGATAGAAATCGTCCCTTTACTGTATTCGAGTCCATGCTTCGGCATATGTGCGGATAGGTCCTTGTTCAGAATTGTCCAAATACATCAGAAAAGATGCAACATTTGGAAATTGTACTGAATAAATTCTCTGTTTACTCTGCATCTTAAGTCGAATTTAAAACAAGATATCGTAAATAGGGAAATGCTATGGACATTAAAGGAAAAGTTTTCGTCGTGACCGGTGGTGCATCGGGTTTAGGCGCTGCGACAGCAACACATCTGATTGGCTTGGGTGCCAAAGTGATTATTGTGGATATGAATCATGAGCATGGCGAAGCAATGCAACGTCAACTGGGTGATCATGCGAAATTTGTTCAATTGGATGTTACCGATGAACAAGCGGTCGGCTCTTTCTTTACACAAGTTGAAGCGGAATTTGGTCAACTCAATGGATTAGTGAACTGTGCAGGTATCGCACCCTCTGCAAAAGTTTTAGGTCGTGACGGATTACATGATTTGGCGATGTTCCAAAAAGTATTAAATATTAATGTTTCAGGCACATTCAACATGCTGCGCTATGCGGCACAACTGATTGCTAAATATGAATTAAAAGCAGGTGAAGAAGAGCGTGGCGTGATTGTGAATACGGCATCGGTTGCGGCTTTTGATGGTCAAATTGGTCAGTCGGCTTATGCAGCATCAAAAGGGGCAGTGGTTGCAATGACATTACCTCTTGCACGTGAGCTTGCACGTGAATCAATCCGTGTGATGACCATTGCTCCGGGCATTATGGAAACGCCGATGCTCAAAGGCTTAGCACAAAATGTACAAGATGCTTTGGGGCAAATGGTGCCATTCCCTCCACGTTTAGCAAAACCACAAGAGTTTGCAAAATTAGTGACGCATATTTTTGAAAATGCTTATCTCAATGGCGAAGTGATTCGTCTTGATGGCGCGATTCGTATGCAGCCTAAATAGTTATTTATTAAAACTGCTTATTCAGGCTTCTACGACGGAGTCTGATCGAGAATAACTTTGTTGACAGTAGCTCATCCCGTTACTTTTGTTTCGGCAAAAGTAACCAAAACCATTGTCATTTGCAAAACTCGTCATCAAGCATGTATTGATTTATAGGTCGTAGAAACATTAGAGATTAATGGCGTCTTGCCTCAGACAGTTGCAAATGACGTCGTCGTGTATCCAACTTTGCTTTATACAGCCAAAGTATTTTTAATTCCGCAGTTATCCAAAATTTAAAGCTATACGCGCTATAAAAGATTTAGAAAAGGAAGTCTCATGATTTTAAATGATGAACAAAAAATGGTTCAGGACATGATGCGAAGCTATTCGCAAGAAAAACTGAAACCAACGGCAGCAGAGCGTGACAAAACGGCAGCATTTCCTGCACAAGAGCTAAAGGAACTTGGTGAGCTAGGTGCTTTAGGCATAACGGTTTCGGATGAATGGGGTGGTGCAGGTTTAGACTATGTGTCTTTGGTTGTTGCCTTAGAAGAAATTGCTGCTGGCGATGGTGCGATTTCGACGATTGTCAGCGTACAAAACTCACTGCCATGTGGCATCACGCAGCGTTATGGTACAGAAGCACAAAAAGAAAAATACTTAAAAAAATTAGCCACAGGCGAATGGTTGGGATGTTTTTGCTTAACAGAACCACAAGTGGGTTCAGATGCGAGTGCGTTGGAATGTAAAGCGGAGCGTGATGGTGACGAGTGGGTGTTAAATGGCACCAAGCAATTTATTACCACAGGAAAACATGCCCAAGTAGCCTTGGTTTTTGCGGTAACGGATAAGTCTGCAGGTAAAAAAGGGATTTCGTGCTTTTTAGTACCAACGGATGCGCCGGGTTATATCGTAACGCGTTTAGAAGACAAAATGGGTCAGCATTGTTCCGATACAGCAACTATTGTTTTAGATGACTGTCGTATTCCTGCGGATAGTCTTTTAGGCCAAGAGGGTGAAGGCTATAAAATTGCCTTATCGAACTTAGAGTCAGGTCGAATTGGTATTGCAGCGCAGTCTGTGGGTATGGCCCGTGCGGCATTAGATGCAGCCGTTGAATATGCCAATGAACGCAAGGCATTCGGCGTAGAGATTGTTCAGCATCAGGCCGTGGCATTTCGCCTCGCGGATATGGCTACCCAAATTGAGGCGGCTCGCCAATTGATTTTCCATGCAGCGACGTTAAAAGATGCAGGTTTTCCATGTTTAAAAGAAGCCTCGATGGCGAAACTTTTTGCATCGACGATGGCTGAACGGGTGTGTTCAGATGCCATTCAAATCCATGGAGGCTACGGTTATGTATCTGATTTCCCAGTTGAACGCATTTATCGTGATGTACGTGTCAGCCAAATCTATGAAGGTGCATCGGACATTCAACGTCTGGTGATTGCACGTGCAGTCACCAAAGGATGATTGATTAAAAAATAGACTTTTGTCGATGTTCAAACCCTGCAATGGTATTGATGGTTATGGAAATTGCAGGGCACATCCAAACATGGTTATCTAGGTATAGACAGTCTAAGAATAGGTAATTTACGAATAGATTGTCGAAGAGTATAAGTTTCAAAACTAAAAAACCGACATTGCAATCGGTGTATAGAAAAGCAGTAAAAGCGGATGTGGCAAAGGAATCGTCACTAGTACGCAGCGGTACAACAACAAGATCAATAAACCTCAAAGTCTTGCACTTTGAATCATAGAGAACAGGATAGGAATTGTCGTCATGAAGACACTAGAACAAGCATATCGTGATTTTAATTTTGAAAAAATGGTTGCAGAACAATTGGTCGGTACGCCAAGTTCAATCAATGCTTATGATGAATGTTGTGGGCGCTATGTTGGGCAAAATCGAACTGCACTGATCTGGGAAGGTAAAAATGGTGAATCTGAACAATGGACTTTTGAGCAATTAGATTTAGCTTCTGCACAATTGGCAAATTATTATCAGCGCATTGGGCTAAAAGCAGGTGATTGCATTGCAGGTCTATTACCCCGTACTGCAGAGTTATTGATCACCGTATTGGCAACATGGCGTATAGGGGCAATTTATCAGCCTTTGTTTACGGCATTTGAGTCCAAAGCGATTGAGCATCGGGTGCAAACTGCGGGAACAAAGCTGATTGTAACCAACACTGAGCAACGATCAAAAGTCAATCATATTGATTTACCAAATATTTTAACCGTGCATGCTGATCAAGCAATTCAGACAGATCCTGACTTTTGGTCAGAGCTGCAACTTCATGACACCACATATAACTCAGTACCACGTTCATTTGACGATGAATTTTTAATGATGTTTACATCGGGAACGACCGGTTTGGCCAAGTCTGTACCTGTGCCACACAAAGCGTTATTGGCATTTAAAGGGTATATGACACATGCGGTTGATTTGCGTGATGAAGATTCATTTTGGAATTTGGCAGATCCGGGTTGGGCTTATGGTTTGTACTATGGAATTGCAGGGCCATTAAGTTTAGGACATAGCATTATTATGGATGAACGTGCTTTTAGTGTTGATCATGCACTTCAAGTCATCAAAAAATATAAAGTCAGTAATTTGACCGGTTCACCAACGGCATTTCGTATGTTCTTTGGTTTTAAAGAAAAATTTGATGAATCCCTAAAATCACATTTACGGGTTGTGAGTAGTGCAGGAGAGCCACTAACGCCCGAAGTGATTCAATGGTTTAATCACGATTTAAACGTCAATATTTATGACCAATATGGGCAAACAGAACTCGGTATGGTGATTGCAAATCATCACGCTTTAGAACACTACAAAAAAGTGGGTTCAGCCGGTTTTGCTATACCGGGTCATCGTTTCGCGGTGCTCAATAAAGACCACCAAGAAATTGAACGTGGTGGAATTGGAACATTAGCATTAGACTGGTCGCAATCTCCACTCATGTGGTTCACAGGCTATGGTGGCAATAACCGTAAAGCCTTTGTCGGGAACTACTATTTAACCGGTGATACCGTTCGTTTAAACGAAGAAGGCGGCATTGATTTTGTAGGTCGTGCAGACGATGTCATTACAACGTCAGGCTATCGTGTTGGGCCTTTCGATGTGGAAAGCACATTATTAGAATGTGAAGAGGTTTTAGAGTCGGCAGTTGTTGGTAAGCCTGATCCTGAGCGGACTGAATTGGTCAAAGCTTTTGTGGTATTGAAACCACAATATCAAGCAAGTTCTGAACTCATGGATAAACTACAAGCCTATGTACGATCTCGTTTATCCAAGCATGCTTATCCAAAAGAAATTGAATTTGTGGATGGGTTGCCTAAAACATCGAGTGGAAAAATCCAACGTAATTTGTTGAAGCAACAAGAAGTGGCCAAAGCGCAATTAATTCAAAAGGTCAGTTGAGTCAATTTATATACGCAAAAAAGGCTGCTTGATGCAGCCTTTTTGAAATTGATATTTGAGCTGGTGAAACCATTCATTCGAGATCATATATATATTTGACTAACTATGGGACAATCCAAATTAACCTAAAATTAAAGCATTAATTCGAATCAATAAAATCATTTATTTTAAGTTCAGGGTATTATGTTCAGTATCAAGTTCTTGAGTTTTACCCGTTAAATTGCCCTTCAAAACTTTGAATAAATGGGTGACTTTATTGTCTTTGACATTCCAGAATTCTGCACTAATAGCATTAGCTATCAAAACGCGAACAGTAGGATCAGTCTTGCCATCGAACCAGTTTTCAGCCCAAGGATTCCATAATTTATCGATTAGGGCCGCATCTGTACTGATTTCTCCATGAGCACTAATTGATACATAAATATCGTCTGAAGGTTTAGCGAATGCTAATCCAAGATGATTACGACCTGCATTGACTGCCTCTACAAGGTCATTGTTTTCTTTCATAAGAAAATAGATATTTTCATGCTCATTCATCTTATCAGAATTAAGCATAGTCATAGGTTGAGAATGAATTTCTTGCTTGTCAGTGACATGGCTAATCATGGTGAAACGCACGTCTTTAATGAGTTTCCATAATTTTTGTCGCTGATCTTGTTCAACGTATTCTTGTGACATTTTTATTCTCCACTTTTAAGTAATCACTTGGGGGTAAAGGGGTAAATATGACTGAGCACAAAGTATTTGAATAATGTGTGTTAGCTCATAAGTTTATCTAACATATTGTGTCAGCAATTTAATTCTCACTGAATTCATACATATACCTACGGATTAAATCTCTTCGCATACATAAACGCTTAAAATGTCTTGAATTAAGTTTTATTTTTTGAGGCTAAGGTAGAAAAGAATCATTAAAATGAAGCTAATGTAAGCAGCTCTAGTGCAACTAAATATGTTTAAAAATATAACTATATTTTTTATTTATTATTTTTAAAACATGTATACGCTATACCTCTATGATGTTTCTACATACTAAGGTGTCTGAGATACTGTATTTTAAATAGTGTAATTGAAGATACGCTAACTAAGAAAAATACCATGTCTACAGAGCATTTATTTTAACTTTAAGCTGTATATTGTCTTGCTCAAATAGCAGGGTGTTTTTACACTGTTTCGGGTTTGTACTCGAACAACATTTGATGGATATCGGTGTTTTAATCTTTTGCGTGCGATATAAACTCGCCCATTTTTCATGCTTGACGAATTTTAATAAGGAAATACTTTGTCTACGTTTAAATCGAATGAATCAACATCTGAATTTGAATTAAGTGATGATGAAATGCATCTATACAGCCGTCAAATATTGCTTGATGGTTGGGACATCGATGCGCAAGAGAAGCTAAAACTTGCCAATGTACTCATCGTGGGGTGTGGTGGAATTGGTTGTACTACAGCCGAATTATTGGCACGTGCAGGCGTTGGCCAAATCACTTTGATCGATGCAGATCGCATTGAAATCAGTAATTTGCAACGACAAATTGCGTATACCAAAAATGACGTAGGTTTTTATAAATCGGAAATTTTGGCTAAACGCTTACAAGCGATTAATCCGCATATCCGAGTGCAAAGCTATACCACAAAATTAGATGAAAGCAACGCAAGGGCATTGATTTCACAGCAAGATTTGGTTCTCGACGGTTGTGATAATTTCAGCACGCGTTATTTGGTCAATGTGAGCTGCGTAGAAAATAATGTGGCGCTGATTAGTGCTTCAGCGATTGGTTTCCAAGGGCAACTGTTTATGGTCGAAGGAAACGCGGCATGTTATGAATGTCTATTTCCAAAAGAACAACAAGCCAATGAAAGTTTGCGCTGTGCAGACTCGGGTGTGCTTGCAACCACACCAAATGTTATGGCAAGTTTGCAAGCTCATCATGCTTTACTTTATTTGGGTTTAGGAAAGACAGTATTGAAACAAAAACTTTTGTTGTGGGATGGTCTGTCAATGAAACAAAAAATTCTCGCTTTTGAAAAAGATCCAGATTGTCCAATCTGTCAGGCAAGATAAAGCAGCAAGCCCTTATTTTTTTGCTACACTCATGTTAATTATTTTTTTCTAAGACATTATGAAAAACAATATCTGGTTAGATGGAATTCGCTCGGTTGCCCGAATGGGTGAGACCGCAGTGGTCGCGGCTAAAGCCGGTTTTAAATACGCGACAGAAAAACCAAGTAACGCAAAACTCATGCGTGAAACTTTTGAATCACTGGGTTCAACCTATATTAAATTAGGTCAATTTATTGCAAGTACACCTTCTTTATTTCCACGTGAATATGTCGAAGAGTTCCAAGGCTGTTTAGATCAGACACCTTCATTGCCGTTTAGTTATGTGCAGCAGGTATTGGCTTCAGAATTTGCTGGTCGTAATTTAGATGAAATATTTGCTTCAATTGATGAAAAGCCTTTAGCTTCTGCATCGATAGCACAGGTACACGCTGCTAAATTGGTCAGTGGTGAAAATGTTGTTATCAAGGTGCAAAAGCCGGGTGTCGAGACGATTCTCTATACAGATTTAAACGTTTTACATTGGGCAACCAAACTGGTTGAAAAAGCTGTACCTAAAGTCAAATTTGCTTCACTTGCAGATATCGTTGAAGAAATTAAAGTTCGCATGGTACGTGAGGTGGACTTTATTGAAGAAGCTCAAAATCTTGACGACTTTGTGAATTATCTGAATGTGACTCAAAACAAAGCCGCAACAGCACCAAAAGTTTATCACCAATATTCAACGCGTCGAATCTTAACGATGGAACGTTTATACGGCGTACCATTGACTGATTTTGATGTGGTCAAGAAAGTCGCTAAAGATCCATCGCAAGTTTTGGTAACAGCGATGAATACATGGTTTGGCAGCTTGATGTTATGTAATAGTTTCCATGCAGACTTACATGCAGGCAACCTGATGCTGCTAGAAGATGGTCGAGTTGGCTTCATCGATTTTGGTATCGTGGGCCAGTTGAAACCTGAAGTGTGGACAGCATGTATTGCGTTTATGGATGCCCTACAAAAAACTGACTACAACTTGATGGCTGAAAACATGCTGAAAATGGGCATGACGGCTGTCAAAATTGATACACAAGTTTTAGCTGCTGATTTAGAGCGCTTATTTAGCGGTGTGCTTTTGGCTGATCCACAGGAATTATTAACTTCAAATCCTGCCGATTTGAATGACATTATGATGGATATGGTACAAGTCGGAGAGCGTCATGGTATTCGCTTCCCACGTGACTTCGCTTTATTATTCAAACAAATGTTGTACTTCGATCGCTTTATGCGCATCCTTGCGCCATATACCGATATTTATGCAGACCAGCGTATTCAAATGGTGCAGACTATGGACCCTAATTTATTGTTGAAGCAATAATTTAGCCGCAAGATATAAATAAAATCCTCTTGCTTAAACAGGAGGATTTTATCGATGTTTAAGATTTTATTTTGAGTGTAAGAATGGACGCAATTATCATTGAAGGTTTGAAAGTTGAAACTGTAGTCGGCTGTTTCAATTGGGAGCGTCAGATTATTCAGCCTTTGATGCTCGACCTCAATATTCAAACCAGTTTAGCGCAGGCGGCTCAGTCAGATGAGCTTGAAGATACCTTGAATTATGCTGAAATTTGCGAAATATCAGCCAAAGTCATTCAAACTGCTCAACCTAAATTGATCGAACATGCAGCAAAACTGGTGATTGATGCACTTTTTGCTACCTATGACAGCATTGAATCTATTATGATTAGCATCCGGAAGCCTGCCATTATCGCGCAAGCCAATTCTGTAGGAATTCGTCTTGAACGCCACCGAAACGATTTTCGCCCTAGCTCTGGCGAGTAATTTCAATCCCAAACCGCATTTTCAACAGGCTTTACGTCAAATTCAGGCTTTGGGTCATGTTGAATTTTCCAAAATTTATGTGATTCCTTGTCGTGATGGCATTGGGGCGGATTATTGGAATGCAGCTTGTTTGGTGAAAAGCAGTTTATCTGTAGATGAAATCAGCACCTTACTGAAAAAAATGGAAGCAGACTCAGGTCGTGTTCGTCCGTCTCATAATATCGCTTTGGATCTGGATCTGATCGCGTGGGGCGAAAGCTTAGCGCACATGCAATTTAATCCGAAAAAACTGCCTTTAGCACTCGATGTTAAAATACCAATGTTCGACATTTGGAAAAATGAAATGTTTGAACATCCAGCACATCAATTTCCTATGGTGAGTTGCCAAAAAGTTTTAGTGGGTTGAGCGAATGAAACGAAATGTTTTCAATACACATGAGTGATATTTCAAACTGACCTTAAATACGCTAGATAAATAATAACAAAAATATTCAAATCCTGTCATGGTATGAGCTAGCGTATAGGCTGTCCAGGATTACATTATCTTTTTAGCTTCAAAATAATGATATGAACTGGACTGATCTGATTTAGTACTATGGCTATATTGCGATTTTTATTGGCACATTGTTTGAAGGAGAAACAGTGCTGATGATTGGCGCCTATGCTGTCCATCAACACATACTTCATTTTCCAATGTTGATTGCAGTGGCGATGTTAGGCAGTTTTATTGGCGATCAGTTTTATTATCAAATGGGCGCTCGCTATGGGCAAAAACTTATCCAGTCGAATGCAGAATTTGCACAAAAATTCGATCGTGCGAGCCAGTTTATTGAACGTTATCCTATTTTGACCATTTTATTTATGCGCTTTGCTTGGGGCTTTAGAACCATTTTACCTATTGTTGTAGGTGTGCGTGCTTATCCTGTTTGGAAATATGTGCTGATTAATCTGGTCTCCTGTTTTATTTGGGCGATGTTGGTCGCAACGATTGGCTTCCAAATGAGTCATTATTTACATCTGTTTTGGGCGAAAATGCTGCCTTATCATCAAGATATTTACATCGTTATTGCCGTTGTATTATGTATCGTATTTTTACGTGTGCTCTATACGGTGTTGAAGTGGTGGCGTAAGCATCATCAACATTGATAAAGTGAACGTGGCTGATCTGATAAAATCGTCAAAACATAATCAAAAGATTTAAAAGGATATTCAGTGAGAGCAATATGGGTTTAGGTTATGGTGCGGGTGCGATTGCCTTTATCATTATGTGTTTTTCGGTGTTGCTGGTCATATTCGTGATTCCTGCTTGGTTGTATTGGAATGCATGGCAGAAAAAACAACAAAAATTAAGCAAGTATCATCCTAAACTAGATAAAACTGTAAAATGGGGGCTATCGACTTTACTCATTTTTCCAATTTTTGTTCTCCTGAGTTATGCAGAGATTGCTTTTTCAAATCATCAATCAGATCGTGCTTATCAAGAGTATATGGCACAAATTATTATTCAGCTTAAACAACCTTTAGTTTATGGTGAGGTGATATTGCCTCAGGGGACATGGATCAACCGATCATTTGAAACCAACTATTCTCTTGAACAGATGACTGATATTCGTCAAGGTCTGACTTCGGCTCGTTTTCCAGAGCTTATTCAAATAGCTGGATTTGATGTTATTGCATTTGAGCTGGATCGTCATTTATTGCTGGAATTGGCACATGATCATACTGTTGTGATTAATAACCAAAAGGAAATTTGTCCGGCAGGATGGCTGCTTGAATTAGGTGGATCAGGTTATCCGTCCACTGAGCAACTTTATAGTTTGAATTTTGATTGGTTTACACCAAGTCGATGGCAGCCTATAAACTGTTTTGATGGCGAAGGAATTATTGTATTAGAGTCAAAACATTACTTATGAAAAAGCCTGCATCATTGCAGGCTTTTTGTTCACTATTTATAAAACTTAGCGACAATCATTAGAAAATCATTAAATGTAATAACTGGTTTTGGTCATCAGCTTTGAAATACCAGTCATGGCAATACGAACTGGAACAGGAAGGTCTACACCACCTGCATTGAGTGCTGTATCACGGTGATGAAGCTCATCTTCATTCATTTGCACTAAGATTTTACGTGAACGTTCGTCTTGTTCAGGAAGTTGGCGGATGTGGTCTTCTAAATGCAGACTCACCTGACGCTCAGTTTCAGCGACAAAACCTAAGCTGTATTTATCACCGGCAATACCTGCCAATGCACCCATCCCAAAAGAAAGGCCGTACCAAACAGGGTTGAGCAGACTGGTATGGCTGTCTAATTCTTTTAAGCGATCTTCACACCATGCTAAATGGTCTTGTTCTTCAATCGCTGCTTGTTCCATTTCACGGCGTACATTCGGTAGTTTTGCTGTCAGTGCTTGCCCATGATAGAGCGCTTGTGCACATACTTCACCACTATGATTGACCCGCATTAAACCTGCAACATGACGCGCTTCACTCACTGCTAATTGTGTTTCTTCAATGTTAGCAGGGTTTTCTCGATGTGCGGCAGTCGCCCCAGGTACTAAACTACGTAAGGCTTGATCAAATGAGTGAATAAGTTTGTCGACACCTGTAAATTGACGCATGGATTAATCCTCCAGAGAGACTTGCGTAGTTTGAAGCAAAGGTTTGATGCGTAATAGCAGCCAAATACAAAAGATTGCACTGAGCACTGCAGTTATACAAAAAAGTATTTTAATATCAATCTTTAAAACACTCAGAATGATAATTGAAAATATAGCAGAAGATACCATGAAAACGGCATTTAAAATGTTGTTTGCTGCAACTACACGGGCACGATGTGAGCGAGGCGAATAGGCTTGCATCATGGCATATAGTGGAACAATGTAAAAACCACCGCTAATCCCCAATAAAGTCACTGCGATCATTACATGGTAATAGCTCCACCCTTGATGAAATACTTCCGATAAGGTAATAAGTGGGCCAGTTTGAGTCGGGACGAGGGTTAAACTAAATGCTAAATACAGTGCAAATACCGTTAAACCGACAGCGCCGATGGGAACCATCTTAATATTGACTTGAGTGCCGCCCAATTTACGACAAAGCAATGAACCTACGCCCACACCGACAGAGAAAAAGGTCAATAGCAAGCTAACGACATTTTCAGAGGCATGTAGATTTTGCTGAGTCATTTGTGGAATTTGGGTGAGGTAGGTTGCACCATAAAACCAATACCACGAGTTCCCCAATAAAATAGTAAAAATCAGCGGCAAACTTTTGGCATATTTCATCGTTTGGTAACTAGTTCGGAAAAAATTCCAATCGATTTTTAAATCTGGTGTAGTGACATTTTGCTTAAGAATAAAACGACTGGTGATATAACCTAAAATGGCGATGGTCATTACGGTCAGGCTGATCCACAATAAATTGCCTTGTGATGAAGCAATCACAGCACCACCCAAAATCATCCCGAATAAAATCGCCATGGATGTTGCAGATTGGAACAGCGCATTGCCTGACATTAGCTCATTGGGTTTTAAAATTTCAGGCAAAATCGCATATTTGATTGGACCAAAAAATGTCGAATGGGTTCCCATCAAAAATAGAGCCAACAATAACAACCATAAATGACCGGTCAGAAAGCCAATGCTGCCGATGACCATGATGATAATTTCTAAAATTTTGATACCACGGACAAGTTGTGAACGTTCAAACTTATCTGCGATCTGTCCCGCTGTCGCTGAAAAAATAAAGTAGGGTAAAATAAACAATAATGCAGCTAGATTGTTTAGCGTGCTGATGGGTAATGCCTGTTGTTGGATTAATCCATAGGTGATGACCAACAATAAAGCCTGTTTATAGACATTGTCATTGAGCGCCCCAAAAAATTGGGTCAAAAACATAGGCAGGAAACGGCGTGTACCTAGCAGATGTTCGTTGTTATTCATAAGCGTCTTGCTACATTAAGTTTTATTAAGAAATGTGAGTGATTGGTAAAATCTCTAAAAAAATCATGTAATATGTTTTTGAGTTTGGGGATGGCGAAAAACCAATAGATATAAGATCTTTAGCTCTACATCTGATTGACTAAGTCCATTACATAATGAAATTTGTTAGAGTTTGCTATGCCTGCAAAAATCAAGTTTAAAAAAACAATGCTTCATCACAGTATGGCTCACTGCATACGACAGCATCATAGCAATAAAAGTCTATATATGAGCATCTTTTTGACCTTGTGTGCTCAGCATAGTTTCGCCCAAACTCCCGCGGAAACTGTTCCAACCTCTGCAGATACAAAAGCAGAGATTGTTGCTGAAATCAAGGATGAGGCTGTAAAGCAAGGGCTGTCGACGCCTGAAGCAATTGAAAAAATTGAAAATATAAATGAGCCGAAAGAATCTGTTGATAGTATGAAAATGCTGCAAGAACAGCAGCAAGCAGGAACACAACTACAAGAATTTAAACCCATTGAGTTCGAAGATTTAGAAAACTTACCCGTGACACCTGTTGATCAAAACATGGCGAATGAAATCTTCCAAGTTGCTGAAGAGGCCAAACGTCAGGCGCAGGAGTACCGTGCGACACAACAAACAGAAGTTGCTGTTGCGGACATTACCCAAAAAGAGTTAACGGAAATTAACCAAGCGCCAGTCAATATTGATCAGCTCATGGGTGAAATTCGCTCTGATAATGAAATTACTGCAACACAAAATGAAAATGCCAGTACGCTGCAAGAGCTGAATAATCCAACTGTGGAAGATGATGCAGAGCCAGGTATTTTTAAGCGCTTATTATATAAAGTGCGTCCGCCACGTCAGATGAATACGGCAAAAGTGCCACGAATTAGTGCGGATGTTGAAATTACCTCAGCACATAATACCAGTCAGACTTCGAGTAAGGCTTACGGTGCGGCGCTGGAAGATCTCAAAGCCAATATTAAAGGCAAGCTTTCAAGTTTTACTCAAGAGTCTTTTAGCGATTTTCCATCGGCTTTGCCTCAATTACGCAGCTTGTCCAATCAAGCTGCACAAGCTGTAGGCTTTTATCAGTCAGAATTCAAATTTGAAAAAGTGTCTGATAGTAAAGTTCGTGTATTGGTTACACCAAATACGCCTGTGCAAATTCAAAAGCAAAATATTGAATTTTCAGGGGCTGGAGCAAATCAAGCTCAGTTTCAGGTGATTGGTGTTTTACCAGATCAGGAAGAAGGTGACATTCTTAATCATGGTGAATACGAAACGACGAAAGGCCGAATTAATGATGCAGCGACCAATAACGGTTATTTCGACTCGTACTGGCGTTTGCACGATGTAAGAGTGGCTCAACCACAAAATACAGCCGATATCAATTTGCGATTTGAAACGGGTGAGCGTTATAAGCTTGGCGAAGTCGAATTTCGAATGAGTGATCCTAATGCAGAGTTTCCATTGGATCGAGATATTTTAGAAAGTTTGGTGACGTGGAAAGACGGTGCTGATTATACTTTCTGGCGTGTAAATGGTTTAGCCAATAATCTGACCAACTCTCGCTATTTTAACTACACCTTAGTTGATGCGATTCGTCCAGACCCAATTGAAAAGCCGCTTGAACTGCCACCAGATATTCAGACCTTGGTCGATCAAAATCAGTTGTCTGAAAGTTCACAAGTAGTGAAAGACAAAACGGAAGTGATGTCGAATAAGGAAGTCACGCAAAAAGTGGTTGATGAAGACCAATTTGCGGGGGTGAATGATGCAGAGCAATCATCTAAATTACGCAGTTTGCAAGATACGCAAGATGCCAAACAAGCAGAACAAGAACGTTTAAAAGCGCAAGCACGTGAAGATAAAAAAGTCCCTGTGATCGTGACACTAAATGCAGATAAGTTGAATAGTGCAGAAATTGGTGCTGGTTTTGGTACCGACACCGGTACACGTGTTCGTGGGCAGTATCGCCGTGCCATTGTAAACAAACGTGGTCATTCTTTTGACGCCAACATGGAAGTATCCAAAATCCGTCAATCGATTGATGGTCGCTATAACATTCCATATAACCATCCATTAAATGACTATGTCAGCTTGGTCGGTGGTTATGAGCGTGAAGAACGTGACGATGTCGGTCAAGGCGTCAATCTTTCGATTGAATCTGCTGTAGCTGGGGTTGACCGGATTATTAAAAACCCACGTGGTAGTTGGCAGCATACCTTTGGTTTACGTTACCGTTTGGACCGTATTACCGATGACGGCCTAAGTCCTAGTGATGACATTCCAGATGCGTTCTTGGTAAATACCAACAATGAACAGCAGTCTTTGATGTTTGGCTATGAAATTTCTCGAACCGACTCTGATAAACGTGTGAATCCGAGTAAAGGGATTAAGCAAACCTATAAAGTTGAAGTCGGAAGTGAAAGCTTACTTTCAGATGCTGACATGGCGATCTTGAATGCGGGCTGGCGCTTTATTTATTCATTGGGTGAAAATGATAATCACCAGTTCGTGGGGCGCAGTGATTTAGGTTATATTCTGACAGAGAACTTTGATAAAGTTCCTTATAACTTACGCTACTTTACCGGTGGTGACCAAACCATTCGCGGCTTTGACTATAAGAGTTTAGCTGCCGAAGAAAATGGCTATAAAATTGGTGGTCAAGTCTTGGCAACGGGTTCATTAGAATATAACTACCAATTTAAAGAAGGCTGGCGTGCTGCGGTCTTTAGTGACTTTGGTAATGCTTACGATAAAGACTTTAATACACCGACTGCATATAGCGCAGGTGTGGGGATACGCTGGGCTTCTCCAATTGGCCCAATTCGTTTAGATGTTGCTACTGGACTTTCTGACGACAGCAAACCAATTCGTTTACATTTCTTTATTGGTTCACAATTATAATTTTTAGGTGATGTGTTTTTTATGACTGAACAAGAACAGCAAGAACCAGAAAACGAAACGCCGGTAGAGCAACTGCCGAAGAAGCGTCGTATTCTTCGAAGTGTCATTTTGACCTTCGTGTTCGTGCTTATCTTTTTGGTGGCTGCATTAGCAGTTATGTTCTCTACAGACAAAGGCAGTAAGTTTTTACTTGACCGTGTTCTGGAACGTCAGCAAATCATTCACTATGAATATGAAGGTGGTAACCTGTGGCGGGGCATTATTTTACGAAATGTCCTCGTTACGCTAAAACCTGTCGATGTAAAAATTGACCGTGCCGATATTACACTCGGTTGGCGCGCCATTATTAATAAAGAAATTCATTTAAATAAAGCAGATGTTAAAAATCTGCAAATTATTACCAAGACCCCACCTAGCGATAAACCTTTTGCATTTAGTGAAATCCGTCTGCCGTTCGTACTTCGTGTCGATCATGCAGATCTAGATCATATGCTGATTAAAACCCATAGTTCAGGTGTGGATTTTTATGACATTGAATTGAATGAAGCGCTTTGGTCAGGGACGGAATTAAAATTTGAAGATACCCGTATGGATATGGGCTATTTATCTGTGCGCCAAGCGTCTGGGAATATGAAATTTGAAGGCAAGTATCCGCTAAATGCTGTGGGTATTGTCAATTTACCTTCACTACGTGAAAGCTTGAACATTCATGATATTCAAGTGGTGGCTAAAGGATCTCTTGATACGATTCAAGCTGGTGTGGCAACTCATACCCCAGATCTTTTAACTGGTTGGGCTGTGGTTCATCCAATGCGTCCACATGTTCCAATGTTTGGTGCACTCAAATTTAAAAACTATCATTTACCTTTACTGACTGAGCAAAAGCTTTTTGCTAAAAATGGTCTGGCAAAATTCAAAGGGGATATTCAGCGTCTTAATTTAGATTTAGACACGGACCTGAGCGGGGCCAATATTCCTGAGGGTAAATATACTGCGCTCATGAGTACGGACTTGGTCAACCAACTTGATATTACTAACCTAAATGGTCAAGTGATGGGCGGCGCTGTCAATTTGGGCGGCGTGGTGAGTTGGAAAGATCAGGTTACTTGGGATGTAAGCGGTCGTTTAGATAAAATTAATCCAAAACATAAGTTAATTCCGCAGGTGGTTCAAGATTTTCTACCTGTAAATTTAAACAGTAAGATTGCGTCTAAAGGCACCTTTGAAAAAGGCATGCACCTGACGGCGTTGGTGGATTTTGATCAATATGAAACTTGGAATTTAAAACTCGATCAAGCGCCTGCTAAAAATAATAAAGCTCAGCCGATGCTGATGGATGTGTCTTGGAAAAATATAGACCGTGCAGTGCCATATGTTGGATGGTTGAGTAGTGATTCGGGCAATGTGCAATTGGCGCTTACAGAAGGTCAGCAGAATATTAATGTGGCGACCACAGTGTCACGACATGAAAAAGGTGCTCTGCCTGCTGGACAATATCAAGCCAAACTCAATCTGAAAAATAACAATCTCAATGTCCCTGCCTTTAGTTATGTGGCCGACAAAGGTCAGCTCAAAGGTAACGCAGTTGTAGAATTGCCTGATGAAAAACGCATGCTGAAATGGCAAGCCAATGTACAAGCACAGCAGTTCAATCCGCAAACCATCGTGGCTGCTGCGCCTGTCGACCAAATTACAGGGTCATTAAAAGCCAATGGTTATGCAAAACCAAATCAACAGATTATTCAGCTGAATAATATTGATTTATTAGGCCGACTAGCACAGCAAAATGAAACGGTTCATTTAACAGGTAAATCTACTGCTGCGCTGACTTTCCATGATGAGAAACAAGGTGGAGGCTTTAAAGCTTTTGCTGTGAATTATGATGGTGGCCTCAATGCAAGCCAAGTTGCCGCAAGTAAAGGAAGTTTGATTTTCAAAGTATCTGGCACACCTGAATTAATTAAAATAGCCGAACTGCGTCATGATGGCGTGGCAGGTAAGATTTCAGCCAATGGACAGGTTTTACTGCAAAAAGCCATTGGTTGGGATATCAATGCATCACTGGTGCATTTTAAGCCGCATTATTTTGCCTCAAATGTACGGGGTGAATTATCTGGAAATTTAAAAACCAGTGGTGTGTGGTCAGATGCGCTAAAACGTATTCAAATTGAACGTCTGAATTTGGCAGGTATGATCAATAACAAACCTGTCCGTGGTCAAGGTAACTTGGCGATGGTGATTAATTCAAATCAATCTGGCTTTATGCCAAAACAGTTTGAAGCGAATAATTTACTGTTGGCTTATGCCAATAACCAAATTCAAGCCACTGGTAATGCACAAAATTTACAATTGAAAATTAATGCACCAGCGTTATATGAAATTTATGCAGGCCTACGTGGACGTGCTTATGGCTACTTAAATGTTCAAGCACAGCCACGACTGCAAGCATCTGCCAATATCGCAATAGATGATTTTGCTTTTAATAATTTATTCAGTGTGAAAAAAATACGGGTGCAAGGCGAGTTGCCAACTTCTGCGACTTCACCAAGTTTATTAACGGCAACGATGGATAATTTACGCAGTAACAACCGTGAGATTGTAAAAGGTCAAATTTCACTGGCCGGTACACGTAATGCGCATTTATTAAAAGTCAGTGCTGAAAATAAATTATCAAAATTTTATGTGCAGTTAGCTGGTGGTTTTAATGCACAAAATAATTGGCTTGGTCAGATTCAAAAAGGCGATTTTGACTCCTTGCGTACACGTCTTGTGCAGCGTCAAAATGCGTCGATTATTTACAACACTGCACAGTCTGACTTATTTGTCGGTGCGCATTGTTGGATGAGTCAGCAAAGCGAATTATGTTTTGATCAGCCGATCCGTGTGAATAAAAACCGCGGCAATGTATCTTTTGTGACAAAGAATCTAGACTTAAACGACTTTGCAGCATTTATGCCTGAAGGCCTGGCGATTACGGGTAAAGTGAATGGTTATGCGAAAGCGTCTTGGGCGAAAGGTGCAAAACCTAAAATTGATGCACGATTAGTGACTCGTGACGGTTTACTCGGTTTAGCAGCGGAAGACCCACAGTATTTAGCATCCACTTTAAAATATGATGAAGTAGGTTTGATTGCGAAAAGTGTCGCTGAAGGGCTACAAATTCGACTCGATACCAAAGCTCCTGATATTGGTACAGGTTATGCCAATATTATTATTGATCCGTATAAAGCCAATAAACCGATCCGTGGTGAAGTGGCCTTTAACCAAGTTCAATTGAAAATCTTAAAACCATTTATACAAGATGTCCGTTCAATGGGCGGTACGTTGTCTTATGCGGCAAAAATTAGCGGAACATTGTCTCAGCCTTTAATGGATGGTGAGATTCGAGTGAAAAATGGCTCGATTAGCATGATTTCATTGCCTGTAAACTTGACCAATATTCAGTTGTATTCTGCTGTGCGTCAAAACTACGCGACTATTGATGGTGCATTTAACAGTGGGCGTGGTGTAGGCAAATTAACCGGAAATATTGACTGGAAAAATGATCCACGTATCCAGTTGAATTTAACGGGTAATGAAATGTTGGTCCGTCAAGCGCCATTGATCACCGCTGTTGTAACGCCTGATTTATCTTTAGATGTGCTGCCTTTCAGTAAGAAATTAACCTTAAAAGGTAAAATTGATGTGCCGCGTGCATTGATTTCGATGCCAGAATCGTCTGCAACAGTGGTTGGGGTATCTTCAGATGTACGTGTGGTACATGAAGGTGATAATCAACTTGAAATCTTAAAATCGGCACGTCCTTGGGATATTCGCGCTGACGTACAGGTGAATATTGGTAATCAAGTGATTTTTCAAGGTTTTGATAGCCGAATTCCTTTGATTGGTCGTTTGAATTTGACACAACGTGGATTAGAAACAGCAATGCGTGCCAATGGTGCAATCGGTGTTTCTCAGCGTGTGAAAATTGAAGCTTATGGTCAAAGTCTGGACTTGAATCGTGCGATTGCCCGTTTTAATGGACCATTGGCGAACCCTACTTTAGATATTGATGCCAATAAAGCCGTGCAAGGCAGTACTGTTGGTGTTCGTGTGACAGGTACAGCATCAAGCCCTGCAATTCAGGTGTATAACGATGCAGGTCTATCTGAACAAGAAGCCTTAAATGCCTTAATTACAGGTCGTATCAATGAAGGAAGTTCAGGTTTAAGTCAGGCGGAAGGTTTCCGTTCTGATGTGAACAACACGATTGCTGCAGCCGGTATTAGTATGGGCTTGGGTGGCACACGTGCATTGACCAACCAAATTGGTCGTACATTTGGTCTGAGTGGTTTGGCATTAGATGCTCAAGGAACAGGAGATGATACTCAGGTTTCTGTGACGGGTTATATCACACCTGACTTATTCATTCGTTATGGTGTCGGGGTATTTACACCAGTGAATAAACTGACCTTGCGTTATCAAATGAATCAACGTTTGTACTTGGAAGCGAGTCAGTCTTTAGAGCGTGCAATTGACTTATTCTATAACTGGCGCTTCTAAGAGAAGTCAAAATTTGAATATAAAAAAATGCAGCTTAGGCTGCGTTTTTTTATGCAAATAATGAATTGAGAAATCAATCTTTAAACGTATCATTCAGTGCCTGTTGTACTGCTTCAACACGAGTCTTGCAGGCTTTATAGGCTTGCATCGACTCTTCAACGATTTTCATAAGATTATCAATATCGGGTTCTTGCTGAGATTCGAGTAATTCAGCATTACGTTTTAAAACTTCATAGCCTTCTTTAAAACTTAGAGTATCAGTCGTCATGATTTTTTACCTGTATATGTTGAATGTCAGCCGTGATGATGCCGTCTTGCATTTCAATTTCAATCGGTGAATGCGTTGAAGGCTGAAGATTTTTCGTTGCGCGAATGGCGTGACCTTGCTGCCGGACGATGGCATAACCTTTGGAAAGCACATGAGCAGGGTTTTGCAGTAAAGTCTCACGCATGAGTATTTCAATATTCTGTGCAGCTGTTTTAAGTTGTAACTGAGCAAAATAAGCAGTGTTATCTTGGTATTGCTGTAAGAGCCGAGTTGAGTCATTGATTTGACTTTGAGACAAGGTCTTTATGACCTGTAGTAACTGATCATTTTGACTTTGATACAGGGCAATTTGATGTTGAGAGCGCAGTTGAATGCTTTGTAATGCCTCTAAAACTTCCTGAGTTCGCTCAACAATATGATTACGAATACCCCCAATCACTTTACTCGGGGTGTCGAAAGAACGATGTGCAATTTCATCTAAGATCGTACGGTCTTTTTCATGGCCGATACCGACCCAAATTGGCACGCTACGCTTAGATAGAAGTGCAGCCAAATCATAATCATTCAGATAAGCAAGATCGTTAACGGCACCACCACCACGAATAATCACGATCAAATCTGGCGCAGTTTGAAAGTCATTGGCCCATTGTCTTAAACCCAGTGCTAAAGCATCTCGGATACTTTGTGCTGCGGTATTTCCTTGAAAGGTTGCAGCATGATAGACAAATTCACACACGCCAGCATGTTGTAGCGCATCTGCATCTTTTTTAAAGTCACCTAAGCCAGCCGCATTTTCAGGCGCAATAACCAAGACATGCTGAATATCAAATGGCGCAGGCAAGTTTCGATTTTTATGAATCAGACCTTCGCTGGTGAGTTTTTCTAAAATTTGTTGATAGCGTCGAGCCAGATCACCCAAAGTAAAACTCGAATCAATTTCTTCGATATTGACTGAAAAGCCGTACTGCGGGTCAAATTTGGCACGCACTTTAACCAAGACATTTAAGTCACGACTGAGCTCAATGCCGCTTTCACGTTCAAATTTTCCGACAACTTTATTTGCAGTAAATTTCCAAATTGTGGCCTTACAACTGGCAATGACTCTATCACTTTCTTGTTCTTTTTCAGCTAATTCTAGATAGTAATGTCCACCTTTGATGTTTAAATTTCGAATCTCGGCTTTGACCCACACGGCATCATCAAAAGCCAATTGAATGACTTCTTTGACCGCAGATAGGTATTCGCTCAGCGTTAATTGAACATCAGACATAATTTAAAATAGGAGAATATACAAATGAATATTCATTTAAATACTAAATAAATATTCAGCAATTGCAAATGATCATTTCGGTTAACACAGCAGACATTAACAGCGCCACTACAGCGTAGCGTTTCAATCAAACGTTTTATTTCACACGGAGCAGTTCGTTCCAATTACTCAGATAAGCGGGGGAACACAGATTTTTCTTCATCCGCCATGTTGCAGCATCGTCCTGCGCTAAGCCGATCGAGACAAAATGATGCCCAAATTTTTTTTGAATATCGTCGATGGTGTCGGACAGTTTCAAACGGCTTTGTCTTAACGCCATATCGCAAAACAAATCTGGGGTAAAATTTTGTTTTGGAATGATTTCTAATAACACTACACCGGCTTTTTTATATTTAAATCCCGCTCTAAAGATTTTTTCGGCGGCACGCGTTGCTGCTTGGGTGATACTAATTAAGTCATCGGTATGCTCATTCAGTGTAATGGCCAGATAAGGTGCGTATTTTTCAGCAGAATTAAAGCGACTCGTTTGAATAAAAACTCCCACCATACGACATAGAGAATGATCTGCTCTTAAACGTGTGACGGCTCGCGCGATATATACACGAATAGAGGCTTTAATATCTTCCAGTTCGTAGACTGGCTGACCATAGGAACGACTACTGATAATTTGCTGTTTGCTCGGTGCTTCTTCTTCAATAGACAGACAAGATAGACCTTGCAGTTCCAAGACGGTTTTTTCCATCACCACACTAAATTTTTTTCGAATATCTTTAGGCTGTGCATTGATCAGATCTAAAACATAATGAATGCCAAGCTGATTCAGGGCTTTTGTATGATTGCGACCGACGCCCCAAACTTCATTGACTGGTGTCTGCGCAAGGAGTTGTTCTGAGGAACAAGGGTCCATTTCAACTAAATTGCACACACCGTTCAAATAAGCATTTTTTTTGGCAAAATGGTTGGCCATTTTGGCTTCCGTTTTAGAGCGACCAATCCCGACACAGCAGGTTAAACCTAGCCATTTTAGGATCGTATCTCGTATTTCTTTGGCATATAGGCTCAAATCAAACAGTTCTTGATAGGCAGTGAAATCTAAAAAACACTCATCGATCGAGTAAACTTCACGGTCTTCGGGGCCGACATACAGGCCTAAAATATTCATAAATCGATTAGACATTTCGGTGTAGAGAGCATAGTTACTCGACAACACCTGAACATGATGCTGTTGGATTAAATCCTGAATTTGATAGACCGGCACAGCCATTTTAATCCCGAGGTCTTTGGCTTCTTGACTTCGAGATACAACACAGCCATCGTTATTGGACAGCACGACGACAGGGACATTATTGAGCTTTGGGTTAAAGACACGCTCACAACTGACGTAGCAGTTGTTAAGGTCAACTAACGCAAATATTTTATTTGCAGCTTTCATGGTGAATTCTTGTGTTTAGGTGTGTGATGAGCGCTTATAAAATTGCTTTAAATTAAAGGTCACAACACCCTGAACAACGATAGATTCGCTATCTGAAGGGATAATATGCGCATAGGCTGGATTTTCTGCTTTTAGCCAAATTTTGGGTAAGACTTTATTGGGGTCACCAAAAATGTCGGCAATTTCTTCTTTTGACATTTTTGCGGTGATCATCAATCGCTTTAAGGTGATTTCACGATTATCAATCAGTGCAACCACGATATCGCCATGTTTGGCTTCTAAGCTACGATCGACTAAAAAAGTATCATTAATTTCAAAGCCGGCGTTAAGTAAAGACTCGCTATCGACATGCGCAATAAATGTAGCGAGCGGGTTAATTACCAAATAATCATTTAGGTCTAAGGCTTTTTCAAAAACATCTTTATTGGCGAAAGCTGGGCCAGCAGGAATACGTTCCAAGGCAACGGGAAGTTCAATACGGGTATTTTTCTGAACAGGCTGAACATTGAGCGAAGAATCCAAAAATGGATCCATAGATAGTTCTTGAGATTGCCTTTCAAGCAGGGCATTGATGGTGGGACTGGGTTTGCCATCTGCGCCCATGAGCTGTTGCAAAGACGACCAAGCTTCGTCCGAAAAATAAATCGGCAGTTTTTTTGACATATTTTGCTCCTACGCAACGTGGCGTGTTTGAAGAAAAGTACTTTTTTTAGCATACGCGTTGAGCAGGTCATTTTTCAAATTTATAAAACCTTTAAAATCAAAGCTGCGACAAGTTTAGTCGTTTTAAATATTGCAAAAATCATCATCAGTTCAAAGAAAATGACGTTCTGTATTTTGAACATAGGGCACATTGCTGCCTAATTACAGAAAGTGGAATGACAACTAAAAATTTCAATAAACAACTCGTTTATTTGGCACAAACTTGGTAAGTTAAATTTTTATATTCAGAAATAGACTTGATGAAAAATATATGGATTTTAGCTGCACTGACAGCATTTATGGCGGGTTGTAGCACAACACAGCAAACTGAAACTACATCAGAAAAAATTGGTATGGCAAATCCAGCCAGCCAGTATTGTGTAGAACAAAAAGGTAAACTTGAAATTCGTGATGAAGCAAATGCTCAGGTCGGGTATTGCCATCTGCCAAACGGACAAGTGGTTGAAGAGTGGGCATTATTCCGTAGTAGCCAAACTGAATGTGTAGCTGATAAGGCTAAGACGCTGATTGGTCAAGCAAAATTGACTGAAGATCAGATCAAGGCGATTAGCCAAGCTCAAATTGTCCGTTTAGTAAAACCTGGGCAGCCAGTAACAATGGATTATCGTGTAGAGCGCGTCACCGTCACTGTAAATCCAATCAATAAAAGGATTATTCAAGCAACTTGTGGTTAATTCAAACGCATAAAAAAGGCCCGAAAGGGCTTTTTTTGTTTGTTCGGCTACGACTAATTTAAATGACAAATCCATTACGATCTTTTATATTGCCCCTCGTAAGGAGAAGTTCATGAAAAAGTTATTTGCTTTATCCGTTATGGTGGCTTTGGTCGGCTGTGCTGAAAAAAAACCATTAACCCCTGAAGAGCAGTGGCAGGGTTACTGCCGCAGTGTAGGTAATGCTGCACGTACGATTATGTTAGATCGTCAAAATGCAATTGAAAAAGACAAAGCAGTTGAGCATGCCAACAAAATTGAGGATGAAACCACCAAAGGATTTATCCTGAACATCATTGATGAAGTTTATGCCTTGCCGCAAGCTGAGATTAATACTGATGTTGAAAAAGCACGTGAAAAAATTCGTGCTGAGTTTACTGAAAAATGTATCGCAACACCGCATACCGAAATGCCAGATTATAAACCGTTCTAAGGAACGGTTTTTTATGCGAGAAAGCGCGTAAAGCAAAACCTAAAGGCTCTATTCAGCAGTGAGTAGTTACAACGGGGCAACTATCCGTTGTTTAGCCATATGATGGAGTTCATGCTTATTTTGCGAATGCATATTTATCTTCGGGTTACTTTGAATATGAGATGCTTAAAGATTTTAAAATAGCCTAAGCAGAGTGGAATACAAATTGTGACAACTTGCTAAATCATAAATATAGAAAAGCAAATCTTTTTAATGAACAATGAAATGGAGAATAAAAAACAGTAGAGGAGCAGAATATGGACGTTATAGGTTATATGCATCACTCAGATCTACTCCTAGAAGATGAACAAGGCGTAGCAATTATCGGTGGTGGGAACTACGTGCTCAGCATTGGAGATAAAGTCACATTACGCCAAAAAGTAGATGAATTTTCTCAACGCTATTTGGTCGATATCAGCTTTGCAAGTAATCAACATCAAACCACATGTCAGGACGAATGGTGCCTCAGATTTACAGGCGATCGAGCAGAACTTCAGCAATATATCACTGCAACCACTGTACACTAAGGTGGAATATCCAATACTGATAAAAACAGGCAACATTTAGTTGCCTTTTTTTGATGGTTAATTTTAGTCAAAAGTTAATATGCGCAAGAAAAGCGTGTTCTAAGTATTGATTTTGCTTAATGTATAAACGATATGAGGATCATTTATTTATAAAATAACGGGCATCACGAAGAAACACTTGTAGTGCATTAACTTTTAACTGGAATTTTAGTAAAATTTAGCAGTCCATATTATTTGCGTAGCTTTATTTAAAGCAGGAATGCGTAAATAATTTTTTAAAAAAGAGGAATAACACCGTGCTAGAAGCTTACCGCCAACACGTTGAAGAACGTGCCGCACTCGGAGTCCCACCGAAGCCACTTGACGATGCTCAAACAGCTGCATTAGTTGAATTATTAAAAAACCCACCAGCTGGCGAAGAAGCATTTTTAGTTGATTTACTAGAAAACCGTGTTCCAGCGGGTGTTGACCAAGCTGCATACGTTAAAGCTGCTTTCTTAGCTGCTTTGGCAAAAGGTGAAGCGACTTCTCCACTAGTAACTAAAGAACGTGCGGTTTACCTACTAGGTACTATGCTTGGTGGTTATAACGTTGCTCCTTTAGTTGCACTTCTTGATGATGCAGAGCTTGGTGAATTAGCTGCTGACGCACTTAAGAAAACTCTTCTTGTATTTGATGCCTTCCACGACGTTGCTGATAAAGCAAAAGCGGGCAATGCGAATGCACAAGCAGTTATGCAATCTTGGGCAGATGCTGAATGGTTCACTAGCCGTAAAGACGTTCCTGAAGAAATCAAACTTACAGTTTTCAAAGTAACTGGCGAAACGAACACAGACGACTTGTCACCTGCACAAGACGCGTGGAGCCGTCCAGACATTCCGTTACATGCTAACGCAATGCTTAAAAACGTACGTGACGGTATCAATCCAGAAGTTCCTGGCGAAGTTGGTCCACTTAGCCAAATCAAAGAGCTTATCGCGAAAGGCAACCAAGTTGCTTACGTAGGTGACGTTGTTGGTACTGGTTCTTCTCGTAAGTCAGCAACTAACTCTGTACTGTGGTTCTTTGGTGACGAAATTGCTCACATTCCGAACAAAAAAGACGGTGGTTATTGCTTAGGTTCTAAAATCGCTCCGATTTTCTTCAACACAATGGAAGATGCTGGTGCATTGCCAGTAGAAATCGATGTTCAAAACATGAACATGGGCGACGAAATCACGCTTAAAATCGACCACGCTGCTGCTAAAGTAACTGCGTTCAAAGACGGCGTTCAAATCGCTGAATCTGAACTTAAAACTCCAGTTCTTTTAGATGAAGTACGTGCTGGTGGCCGTATCAACCTTATCGTTGGTCGTGGTTTAACAACTAAAGCTCGTGAAGCTCTTGGTCTTGCACCTTCAACTTTATTCCGTACTCCAGTTCAACCTGCAGCTACTGGTAAAGGCTTCACTCAAGCTCAAAAAATGGTTGGTCGCGCTTGTGGTCTTCCTGAAGGTCAAGGTGTACTTCCAGGTACTTACTGTGAACCTAAGATGACTACTGTTGGTTCTCAAGATACAACAGGTCCAATGACTCGTGACGAACTTAAAGATCTTGCTTGCCTAGGCTTCTCTGCTGACCTAGTTATGCAATCTTTCTGTCATACAGCTGCGTATCCAAAACCAGTTGACGTTCAAATGCAGCACACGCTTCCTGATTTCATCATGAACCGTGGTGGTGTTTCTCTACGTCCAGGTGATGGTATTATCCACTCTTGGTTAAACCGTATGCTTCTTCCAGATACAGTTGGTACTGGTGGTGACTCGCATACTCGTTTCCCAATCGGTATTTCATTCCCAGCGGGTTCTGGTCTTGTAGCGTTTGCTGCTGCAACTGGCGTTATGCCACTAGACATGCCTGAGTCTGTTCTTGTTAAGTTCAAAGGTAAAATGCAACCTGGTATCACTCTACGTGACCTAGTACATGCGATTCCTTACGTTGCGATCCAAGAAGGCGACTTAACTGTAGAGAAAAAAGGTAAGAAGAACATCTTCTCTGGTCGTATCCTTGAGATCGACCTTACAGAAATGGAAACTGACTTAACTGTTGAGCAAGCATTCGAACTTTCTGATGCTTCTGCTGAACGTTCAGCTGCTGGTTGTTCTATCACACTTTCTGAAGAGAAAGTTGCTGAATACCTTAAATCAAACATTACAATGTTGAAATGGATGATTTCTGAAGGTTATGGCGATGCTCGTACTATGGCGCGCCGTGTAGAAAACATGGAGAAATGGTTAGCGAACCCAAGCCTAATCAAAGCAGATCCAGATGCTGAATACACTAAAGTGTATGAAATTGACCTTTCTACAATTACTGAACCAGTTCTTTGCTGCCCGAACGACCCAGATGACGCTAAATTGCTTTCTGACGTTGCTGGTACAAAAATTGACGAAGTATTCGTTGGTTCATGTATGACTAACATTGGTCACTTCCGTGCGGCTGGTAAACTTCTAGACAAAGTTCCTGGTGGTTCTTTATCTACTCGTCTATGGTTGGCTCCTCCAACTCGTATGGACGAACGTCAATTGATGGAAGAAGGTTTCTATAACATCTATGGTAAAGCTGGCGCTCGTACAGAAATGCCAGGTTGTTCATTATGTATGGGTAACCAAGCACGTGTAGCTCCGAACACTACTTGTGTATCGACTTCTACTCGTAACTTCCCGAACCGTCTAGGTCAAGGTGCGAACGTTTACTTAGCTTCTGCTGAGCTTGCTTCTGTTGCTGCTGTACTTGGTAAATTACCAACTCCAGCTGAGTACCAAGAATACGCAGCTCAAATTGATAGCATGTCTGCAGACATCTACCAATACTTAAGCTTCGACAAAATGAGCGACTATACTGACGCTTCTAAAGATGTTGATACTAAGAAAATTGCTGCTGCTCAATTAAGCTAAGTTATTGAAAAATAATTTTAATTGAGTTAAAAATAAGGGCTGATTAATCAGCCCTTATTTTATTATTAAAAGTATATTCCGAACTTTATACGTGTTTAAATTTAGTTAATTAGAATATTGTAGGTTGACTTCTGTCACTAGGTTTAAATTACTTTTAGAAAATATTAAGAAATAAATGATATTAAATTCACGGATTAGTTATGAACTTTAGAATGTATTTTTTACCTTTAGTTATTATAATTTTTTTAAACTCTTGTACCTCAAGCTCATCTGAACCATTAATTTTATCCGAACAGCAAGAGAAAAATACTTTGAATGAATATAAAGATATGCTGGAAAAGAAAAAGTATGAAGAAGCATATAAAAAATTATTAATTTTAGAAAATGTAAATAATATCAGTAGCTATGCTAAAAATGAGATTGGCAATTTTTATGAGAATGGAATTTATGTCGATAAAAATTTAGAATTAGCATTAAAATATTACGTTGAAGCTGGTAATAAAAATTATATTCCAGCTATTTATAATGTAGGAAGAGTTCGATTAGAACAAGGATATTATGCAGAAGCAGCATCAATTTTTAAGACGATTGAAAATGATAATTTCGCACCAGCTCTTAATTTAATAGGTGTGATGTATAATTATGGCTATAATTATGATGTAGATTTGGAAAATGCGCTGAAATATTATAAGAAGGCTGCTTTGCTAGGTAATCCAGATGCGCAGTTTAATATTGGCCAAATTTATTTTAAAGGAAATGGCGGTAATGAGGATTTTAAGGAGGCTTTCAAATGGTATACTTTGTCAGCAAATCAAAATTATTATCTAGCGAAAATTCAATTAGCAACATTATATTTTAAAGGATATGGTGTGGAAGCTAATATTAATACTGCTATTAATATAATAAAGCCATTAGCAATAGATGGCCATCCAGATGCTATTTATAACTTAAGACTTTATTATAAAAAACTAAATAATTCAAAAGATTATGAATACTGGGATAAAGTATGTAAAAAAACCCATGATTGTGATATTTGACTTTAAATTTTTTTAGAAGCGATAGGGTGAAAATTTATTTAAAAATCTAGATGATTTAGCTCATACTAGTTTCAATCAAGAATTTACTACTGGGTGTAGATTTCGGTAAAATATTAGTGATTTAAGTGATGATGTGAAAATGCCCAAACAATCCCGCTTCCTCTGCATCGGTGGTTTCCTCAACGGAACCCAAGTCAAAGACCAAGGTGAAAGCTTTGTTTGCGTCGAAAATGGCAAACAGATGACTTACCACAAAAAAGAAATCTTTAACCAAGATGCTTGGGATCAAGATTACTATGTCTGTGAAACCACCAGTGATAAAGAAGCGCATAACTGGGTATTCGATATCAAATAATGTCTCAAAATTCCTGTTTTTCAGTCATAAACGACCAATGCTCAGCACATCACATACGCTGAGTATTTTTATTTATTTCACTTATTAGGCTTCAAAAATGTGTAGTAGAAGAAGGGGGGTAAATAGCTTATTTACATTTTTCTAGCTGAAAAAATCAAATAATTATGTAAAAAAATAAATAAAATTGAGCACTTAAGATTAAATTATGAATTATGAATTATGAATTATGAATTATGAATTATGAATTATGAATTATGAATTATGAATTATGAATTATGAATTATGAATTATGAGCTAGATGCTTTTTTGACAATTGTCGTGGCGGTTTTGGTTTTATTTATCGGGTATTTCTTCGTACACAAAATTTCCATCCTGAAAAAATACAACATTCCTGAACCTGTAGCAGGCGGTTTGGTCGCTGCGGTTATCACATTTATATTATTTAAAAACTTTAATATCACCGTAAATTTTGATGCCAAAATTCAGCAAATATTCATGTTGATGTTCTTTACCTCTGTAGGTTTGAGCGCAAGTCTTGGAAAACTCAAAGAAGGCGGAAAGGCGCTGGTACTATTTTTAGGCTGTGTCATTGTATTTGTCATGCTGCAAAACATCGTCGGTATCAGCTTGGCCAAAGTTTTGGGACTAGATCCACTCATCGGCTTAATTACAGGTTCCGTTACGCTTACGGGCGGTCACGGTACAGCAGGTGCATGGGGCACAGTCTTTGAACAAGACCATGGTATACAAGGCGCAGTCGTACTCGGTATGGCAAGTGCAACCTTCGGCTTAGTCATTGGCGGCATGATGGGCGGGCCAGTGGCGAAATTCCTCATCCGCCGTTTTCAGTTGGCAGAAGAACTTGTACCGACATCAGGGCGTAATGAAGCACCGCCTGCATCTGAAACGGCACCATTCGAATATCCTGAAAAAACTCGTTTAATTACCGCATATGATGCCGTCAAAACGATGGGGATGTTTGCCATCTGTATCAGCTTTGCTTATTTCATGACAGAGTTTGCTCGTGGACAGTGGTTTGAATTACCTACCTTCGTTTGGGCTTTAGAGTGTGGTGTATTTTTAAGAAACACCCTTGAACTTGGCTTTAAAATTGAAATGTTTGATCGCTGTATCGATGTATTTGGTAACGCATCCTTGGCATTATTTTTATCCATGGCGCTGATGTCATTGCAACTCTGGTTATTGGCAAATCTTGCAGGCCCACTGGTGATTATTTTACTGGTACAAACCCTCGTTTTAGCACTGTATCTGTACTTTGTAACTTTTAGGATCATGGGAAAAAGCTATGACGCAGCCGTACTTTGTGCAGGGCAGTGCGGCCGTAAACCTCGGTGCAACACCGACAGCGATTGCCAATATTCAGGCAGTGACCAATACCTATGGACCTTCACATAAAGCCTTTTTGATTATACCTTTGACAGGGGCGTTTTTTGTAGACATTGTCAATGCTGTGGTCATTCAGATAACGATAGGGTTCTTCGGTTAAAGCTGTATATACTGCTTAAAAAATGCTAAAGCATCTAGAGAGGGTGCTTCAGCATTTCATTTTTCACCATCTTATTGATCAAGAATAATTAACAATGAAAGCTTTAAAATATCATTTGCCTTACATCAAATTGTGCATGCTATTTGTATTAACAGTACTTCCATTTTCTATAACCTTTTCAGCCGAAATTGATGTCCAAAAGATCATCATTCAAGCGAAAAATAACGATAAACAGGCGCTGTATGATTTGGCTGTACTGAAACATATGGGGCTAGAAGGTGTGGAGATTAATCTGCCCGAAGCCATAGCGTTGTATAAACGTGCTTCTGCCTTAGGGCACCGCTCTGCAAATCAAAATTTGGGATTGATATATTACAAAGGTGTCGGTGTAAAAGTAGATTATGTGGAAGCTGCAAAATGGTTTGAGATTGGTGCTGAAAGAAACTTAGATGATTCAAAGCGTATGCTTTTGATTATGAATAAATATGAACTCATTCCAAGGAATGAGAAAAAATTGGAAAGTCTTTTAATTGAATTTGCAAATAAAGGCAAGCAAGAAGATATCGAACAATTGGCCGACTATTATTACTATACGAAGAATGATCTACTACTTGCAGAAAAACCTACAGTACTTTTAGCAGAAAAAGGATTGGCAAAGTATCAGCACCGGTTAGGCATGATTTACTATACAGGTACAGATGGAAAGCCGAATTATAAAAAAGCTTATCCATGGATTTTAAAGGCTGCGGAAGCAAATGATTTGAACGGAAAAATTAGCGTAGCAAGTTTTTATTTAGGTGGGCTAGGCGTACAGCAAGATTTTGAAAAAGCTGCTGCATGGTTTAATTCGGCTTATGAGCAGGACCCTGTGAAAACATGTGAAATTCACAGTCTCGTTCTGTCAGAATTGAACAATGAAACACAACAATGTGAGCTGAGTAGAAAACAATAAAAAGCCCCATGGTTGGGGCTAGTCGTATCACTCGCGTGATACTCATATAAGGCTCATCTCATACTGCGTGTATTAAAGCATAAAATTGAAAAAAATGCTGAGTAAATTGACATTTAAAACTTTGTTGTTTTAGGAAAAAGCGATCGCTATACTTTGCCATGAACATTTGTTCAATTCACTATAACCATAAAGAACTATATTGATGAAAGAATATAAAGTTGTTATCTATCAATAAGGTATGCTGGGATCTTTGCTGCTTGGCTCTTCAAAAGTTGATCCTGTTAAATTCACCAATTTTTTAAATCAAAATGCACAGCAAGGCTGGGCGGTGATTACAATGGAAAAGGATATTCGTCGTATGCTGCTTTTTTGGAAGCGCGAAGCTTATGTAGTTGTTTTGGAGAGAGAAAAATGAAATACGGTGTCTTTAGTGCACTTATTATTTCAGTTTTATGGGGTTTATTAGCCATCTCTCAATTATGGTTTGAGTTGCTCAGTGTTGAAGTATTTACCAAACTAACCGTCACAGTAGCGATCTTAGAAGCCATCATTATTATTGCAACATTGGTCATACGTGAGTATTTGACAGATAAAAAATTGAAAAAAGATGGCTATATAGATTAGAACACATAAATAGGGCAATTGAGTGCTGAACTCAATTGCCCTTAAATTTTAAAGTCATCTTATAGATTAGATCTATATTGGCTCATTACTCAATCATCATAAGGTCAGCACTGCTGGCAGATTTTAATTGTCGTAGCGCAAAAATAGAGCGGGTATGGCGTATACCTTTCATAGAATATAAATTTTTACGTAAAAAACGCTCATAGTGTTCAGCATTTTTAACTGCAACTTTCACCAAATAATCATAATCGCCAGTGACTAAATGTGCTTCTACTACTTCTGGCATATTGGCTAAAGTTTCACTAAATTGATCTAAAATTTCATCGTCGTGACGTTCTAATGTGATTTCAATAAAGAATAATTCATTGATCCCAATCGATTTTGGGTTGATGTTGGCTGTATAGCCGTCAATAATTTTTAAATTTTCTAGACGCTTTAAGCGTGTCCAACACGGCGAAGAGGAGAGACCAACACGTTCAGAAAGCTGGGCTATGGTGAGTCGTCCATCTTCTCTTAATGCGGATAATATTAAACGATCAATTCTGTCGAGGTTGTGTCGTGCTTCACTCATGCCAAAATAGAATATAATTGAGAAAAAATAGTTATATCATTTTTTGCAATAGTCGGCTGATGAAAATAAGTACACTTGGACGTTCAGTGCAGATTTTAAAGATAGAAAATAGAATATGTAAGCTGTCAGGCAGTTTGAATGAATCTAAAAGTAGAAATTATTGTGCAGTCCATAAAAAGACCACTCAGCCGGATTACTGACTGAGTGGTAAAAACTTAAGCGTGCAACTGTTGTTCAATGATCGGCCATAGGTTTTGATGTGATGATTTAAACATCAACATATGTCCGATGGCTTTATGACCTGTTTCTTTCGGTTTTAACTCAATCATTTGAGTCGAAGCATTCGGGTATAAGCGCAGCAAGTCTTTGACATTGGCTTCCGTGGCAATTTCGTCATCGGAGCTCCATACGGCGGTGATCGGGCAGCTCACTTTTTGATGAAAATCATGCTGAACAGTTTTGCCTAAGGCATTGATGACATAACCAGGTTTGCTACAAAATTCAGCCCATTCACGAGCTACATCTTTTGGCAAATTTTCACCCATGCCAATTGCATTGGTCGGCCCATAGCCAATGGTATAGCGTGCAATCGGGAAGATCACATTAAACATCACCGGAGCTAAAAGCTTGGTGCGACCTTTAAGTTCTTTAACATGTCCTGTAGAGCCAGAAACAGCAACCACTTTGGCAACTTTGTCATAATTTGGAACGATACCTAATAATTGCCCGCCTGCACTATGACCGAGTAATATGACTTTAGGCGCTTGCGTTTTACTGATTAAAGCGTCGATTGCCGCAGGGATATCGAGCTGCCCCCATTGCACAATACTTGCTGTCGATTGTTTTAAAGGGCTATGTAGCGACTCACCAATACCACGAAAATCAAAAACTAAAACGTCATAGCCTTGTTGGCTCAACCATGTTGCATAGCTATTATAAAATTGCTTGGTAATGCCTGTGGCTGGACAAATCAACACAGGTAAAACCTGTTTGAGCTCTGTCTGGTGCGGATAAAAGCGCGCACTCAGCGAATAGCCGTCTTGGCAATGAATCGTGAGTTTTTCAGATGATGACATGATTCAAACTTCATGGGTGTGTTCCGATGACTCTAATTTACACAAGTTCCAAAAAGAAACCTGAAAAGAGTATGACTCTAAAGTCATGTCATAACAGGTTTGAAGCAAGTACTATTGCAGTAGAAATACAGATAAAAATAATGCGTGTAATTGAACAATGGATGTAAATTAAAAATGGACATGCTTCAACTTTCGAGTGCAGTACAAATTGCGATAGTCTTTAGTGGGATTTATTTATGGGTAGGTATGCTCACGGGTGTGTGGAAATATACACAAATAAGGCAGTCTGAACTGGCACGTGCGCATTATTATGTCGATATTGCACATCGGAGCAGTTTGTTATACGCCCCAGCGACACTCATTTTGGCGGTATTGGCCTATTTTTCAGCACTTCCACATACACTCAATTTACTGTTTGTAATCATCAATCTGTTCTTTTTTAGCTTTTCGATTTTAAGCTATATACTGCATGGCTTTTTAGCTGATACCACCAATCAATTTAAAGTCCCTCACGTCTTGGGTAAATGGCATTTACCTAAATGGATGATGAGTATGGCAATGCTTGGATTGGTGATTGGTGAGTTAATTGCAACACTCGGATTGCTCTTTGGAGTCATCATTAAATTTTGGTTTTAAGCAAAGTAGTATCAATCATAAATAGTACCAATTAGAAATAGTACCAATTAGATTGGAGGCTAATCAGGAGATAAAAGCTTTTAAAGTGCAGACGATGGCTATGTAGAAGAATTTATAAAACAAAATTTGAAGTTCTGCAGAATTGAAAATTTATGAGAAAAGGCTGATGATTTTCTGGTTATTTTAGGGATTATTTGTATTGTTATTTAAAAAGGATTAAATGATCGAGAAGGTAGGGATTGGCATCTTTTCTTTTTTCAAGATGGATGATGCCTCATCCATCTTCTAACTTAAAATTCTGTTGATTTTTGCTTTCGATATTTGTGGTCAATGACTGCCCATAAATAAAAGGCCACCGAGACAATAAGCGCATAAGCAAAGTATTCAGGTCTTAAATTTCCTTGTATTAAGCCTTGAATAAGTAGTGTCAGCATGAGAGCAATAGTGGTGCTTGTATAGGTCACCATGTTCTTATTTGCCTTCAGAGCGTTAATGAAGAATTGCTTTTTGAAATGTACTGATAACATCTCCACCCCTCCGTGTTGTTGTTTAGCCAAAACCCATGATTTTGGTCAGGTTTGAACTACTGTTGTACTTCGAAACTAGAAGTATTTCAATAGTAAATGTCATTATTTTGTCATAAAACTATGTTAGATCATCATATAAGAATAATCATTTTATTCATATACTAAATATTATGAATCTAAAGGTGTTGACTGGTGAGTAAAATGGTCGATGCATAATATCTATGTATGAATAAGCAATATATATACCAACACGGGTATATCGGCTTTATGACAAGAAACCGCCTAGCTTACAGTCTGAATCGGGCTTAATCATGGAGTTTGTGTACGGTGTATTTTGCAGAAAGTATTTGTATTTTAACTATTATTATATTTTGTAGCCAAAGGGCTGGCTTTTTTTCTCATCATGAAAATAAAACTTTATTTAAAAGTTCAATGACTTAGGATTATTGCGCTGTAGTAGGACAAATAAATGTCAGTTTGGGTAAAACTCGACAATTATTGGTCACAGGTAAAATCGTCATTCGGGTAAAACTCCGATTTTAGACAGGTCAAAAAAGGTTATTTTTTAACTTTGTCAATTACAGCAGCAATAATCAGCACAATCACAGAAGGGATCAGCCATGCTAAATTTTGTTGAGCAAGCGGTAGATTGGCAATAAAGCTTGGAAGTGCATCTTCGAAACCAGCCACTTTTAAACCATCAAAAATACCGAAAATAAACGAACATGCGGTAACAGGCGCAATAACTCTTGATGGTGAAACAAACCATTTAGAGCAGAAGCTCAGTAGGATAACGGCAATCGCAGGTGGATAAATCGCACTTAAAACAGGTACTGAAACAGCAATGAGTTTGGTTAAACCTAAGTTTGAAATCAGTAGTGAGAAACCAACTAAAATGAACACAAAAACTTTGTATGGAATTTTAGTCAATTCTGAGAAATATTCAGCACATGCGCAGGTTAAGCCAATCGCGGTCACCATACATGCAACAAAGATCATTGCAGATAGGAAATAAGCGCCCATATCACCAAAAGCATGTTGTACATATGCATGCAGGATCACTGCACCATTTGTTGCGTTTGGAGCAATATCATGGCTGCCCATACCGAGTTTGAATAAACTGATATAAACCAGGGTAAGACCAATACCTGAAATAATACTGGCAATAACAGCATACTTGGTGACGAGCTTACTATCCGTTACGCCGCGTGAAGTAATGGCTTTGACGATCACAATACCAAAAACTAAAGCGCCTAAGGTATCCATGGTTAAATAACCATTTACTACACCTTCAGAAACTGGTGCAGTTACGTAGTTATCAATTGCAGGTGGAATCACACCGGCAGGGATAAAGAACGCAGAGATACCCAGTATAACGAGGCCTAAAATCTTGAGTGGTGAAAGGAAATAACCTACGGTATCTAAAATTTTATTTGGGTAAAGTGAAACAATCGTCACCAATGCAAAATAAATCACGCTATAAATCAGCAGACTGTTTGCGCTGTTACCAAAATAAGAAGAGAAACCAATTTCATAAGAAACGGTAGCTGTACGAGGTGTTGCAAATAAAGGTCCAACAGCTAAGTAACACGCGACAGTAAGGATAATGCTGGCTGCTTTACCCAAAGGCGAACTTAAAACTTGAATAGAACCTTCAACACGCGACAAAGCAATAATCGTGATGACAGGTAGGCCAACTGCAGTGATCAAAAAACCAAATGCAGCTAACCAAACATGTTCACCCGCTTGCTGTGCGACAATTGGTGGGAAAATAATGTTGCCTGCACCAATAAACAGTGCGAAGGTCATAAAACCTAAGGCAACAATATCCCGTGTACGAAGACTTGTCATAAAGGGGAGATGAACTGTGAAAAAGGCAATTTTAGTGCAATTAAGCTCGTTTTTGGAGCAAAATTTATAAATCGTATAGATAGTTTTTATAATACGAATCATGAATATATTGACAGATAAAATAATGTTTTATTTATATTTATGATAAATAAAAGAAATTTATTGTATATAAAATTTTTATAGGAATAAGTTTAGCTATTAAGATTTATCAGATATAAATCAATTGTTCTAATTTTCAGCACTAAATAGGATGCTATAAGCCGAATAAATGCAGAAATATTGGCTGAATAAAACAAAAAAAATCTAAAAGGTCTATAATTCGGTGTATTCAAATTTGAGGATATTCAGATGAAAGCTTCCAAAATCACGATTAAAACCGAGCAAGATATTGAAAAATTACGCATTTCAGGTCGTTTAGCTGCTCAGGTTTTAGAGATGATCGGGGAGTATGTCAAGCCGGGCGTGACCACTGAATATCTAGACGATATCTGTAATGATTTTATCGTCAACACACTTAAAGTGATTCCTGCCAACGTTGGCTACTATGGCTATACCAAAACTACCTGTATTTCACCGAATGAAGTGGTTTGTCATGGTATTCCTTCGAAAGAAACCGTATTGAAAGATGGTGACATTATCAATATTGATGTTGCCATCATTAAAGATGGTTATTTTGGTGATACCAGTCGTATGTACTATGTGGGTGAGGTTTCGCCTGCGGCTAAAAAGTTAGTCGAAACTACCTACGAAGCCATGGTTGCAGGGATTCATGCAGTTAAACCGGGAGCAACTTTGGGGGATGTAGGCTATGCCATTCAACAAGTTGCTCATCGTGAAGGCTACAGTATTGTACGTGAATACTGTGGTCACGGGATTGGTAAAGTTTATCATGAGCAACCAAGCGTTTTACACTATGGTCAACCGGGTCAAGGTGTCATTCTGAAAAAAGGCATGGTCTTTACCATTGAACCGATGATTAATAGCGGTAAAGCGCGTACTAAAGAGTTAAAAGACGGCTGGACAGTAATTACTGCAGACCGTTCTTTATCGGCACAGTGGGAACATATGGTTGTTGTAACCGATACTGGTTTTGAGTTGTTATCTCCATGGCCAGAGGGTACAGGCGAATATCCCGCGATCTAAGCTCTGTAGTGTTGTTAATGCCATATCTGCTGTGTCTAAATGATTGAAGTTAAGTAAAATTATACAGTTGTATATTTTTTGACTTTAGTCTAGGAGTTCGTGGTGGTTATGGGCGTTATCGTTTTTAAGACTAACTACATTTCTCTAAGTCTTAATTTGTAAGGCTTTGCTTATAGCTCAAAAAATCAGTTAGAGCTATTAACGATTTAATAAAGATGTATTTTATTTATACAATAGCCCTACAGATTCTGCTGTAGTTTCTGATTTTACTTAGTTTTTAAGTTTTCGCTTACCCATCACATGGGTAAGCTTTTTTTTTTGCTTAAAATTTAGCGTGTTCATGTTGGCTGAGTTTTTCAACTAAGTAATCAATGAATACACGCACAGCAGGTAGTAAGCCACGACGAGATGGATAAACTGCATGGAAAATACCATGTGCAGCTTTCCATTCAGGTAGTACACGAACTAAAGCACCTGATTTCACGTGATCGGACACAATACTGTCGGGTAATAACACCACGCCACAATCTTGGCAGGCCAGTGCAGCTAACATCGATAGGTCAGAGCCCATTACCGTTGGGTTAACTTTGATTTTTTTCTGATGATGCTGTGCATCGTTCACAATAATATGTTGATCGAGATGCTCATCCGCCATACTTAATATTTGATGCTGTGATAAGTCTTCGGGCTGTTTGAGTTCACCAAATTTATTTAGATACGCCTGACTGGCAAATAAGTGCTGCTCAATCGTTTCAAATTTACGAATGACTAAATTAGGGTCGTCGTCTAGATTTGAACGTACACGTAGCGCAAGATCGAAGCCTTCATTAATGATATCTACGCGTCGATTGGTCACCATCATTTGCACTTTGATTTCTGGATATTGCTTTAAAAATTCAGGCAATATTTTGGTCATTTCATTTTGCGCGATGGAAACAGGTAAGCTGACTTTAATTAAGCCGCGCGGCTGCGTACTGAGATGATCAACCAAATCATGTGCGGCTTGAGCGGCATTCATCATAACTTGTGCATGGCGGTAGATATTCATACCAATATCTGTAACAGCAAAATGTCGTGAACTACGTTGAATCAGGCGGACACCTAAACGTTCTTCTAAGTTATAGACCCGACGACTCAGTTTTGATTTTGGAATATCTGTTGCACGTTCGGCTGCACTAAAACCACCATGTTCGACCACTTGGGCAAAACAATAAAAATCATCTAGATCACTCAGCACTGTTCTTATTCCATATTTGCAACGATTTAGCTAATTAACTTGAATTGTTTCATGAAGTCAATCACGTTTTGTAGTTTTTCATGTGAAAAGGTTGAGCAAAATTGCCAAGACTAAAGTCGGGTTAACCTTATAATCGTTTCACATTAGCATGACCAAACAATAAATGTGGTGTATACATCTTTTAAATAACCGAATTTGAAGGATGTGATTTGAGTGTCGTCCTGATATATTCAAATAAAAGACCATTATGAAAGAAATTCGACATTAAAGGACAATGTCATGGAACTAAGACATTTACGTTACTTTGTCGCCGTTGTAGAAGAACAGAGTTTTACGAAGGCTGCTGAAAAGCTATTTATTGCTCAACCTCCTTTAAGTCGTCAAATTCAAAATTTAGAAGAAGAGTTGGGTGCACAGCTTTTTGAGCGTGGCAGCCGTCCTTTAAGAACTACCACCATTGGCCGTTTCTTTTATCAGCAAGCCGTGAAATTACTTTCCAATGCAGAAGAAATTAAGCTCATTACGCAGCGGGCCAGTGCTACTGAACGCACGATTAATATCGGTTATGGCGGTTCGCTACTCTGTGGTTTATTACCTCGAATTGTTTATTTGTTCCGTCAGCAATATCCACACTTAAATGTAAATTTAATTGAACTGAGTGCAGTCGATCAGATTCAGGCATTAAAAGAAGGTCGGGTTGATGCATGTTTTAGCCGAGTTCGTGTGTCGGATCAGGCGGTTAAACGTGTGCTATTGCGTGAAGAGCCTCTGATTGTTGCGGTGCATTCAAGCCATCCTTTATCTTCACAACAACAGATTGCATTAAATAATCTCAAAGATGAGCAGATTTTTATCTATCCAGCAACGGATGGTCAAAGTTATGCAACGCTGATCAAGTCTTTGTTTTTAGAATACGGTATGGAGCCGAAACGCTTTAACACTCAAGCTGATTTGCAGCAATCACTAGGCATGGTTGCCGCAGGTGAAGGCATTTGTATTGTTCCTGAATCTGTACAAATTATGCAGTTTAGGCATGTGAATTATGTGAAATTATCGGATAGTGCGGCCATTAGCCAAATTTATTTGATTGTGCGGAATGATGATGAAGGGGAATTGGCACGTCCTTTATTTGACTGCGTTTACCAAGTGTATGATTTGGAAGCAATTGAATACGATCGTCGAGTTTTCTAACATTTGTTTTAAAATTAATATTGATGTTAATTTCGAAATTCAATTTAGAAGCAAACGTTTAAGTAACACCTTTCTGCATAAAACATAGGCTCAATCTTGAAAGTTTTGAGCCTATTTTTTTATTCAGTCTTATTAGATCGCTTGTTTTAAGAACTTGGTGATTTCACGGCTAAATTTGACCGGTTCACTGAGCAATGGCGTGTGTCCCGATTTTTTAAAAATGATTTGCTCTGCATTGGCTAGGCTATCAGCAATAATTTTTTGACCTTGAGCAGGATAGAGGATCGATTTTGCCCCTGTGAAAAAAGTCGTCGGTGCGGTGAGTGCTGCAATGGCTTCACGATAATCTTCAGTATGGTTCAAATAATTTTGAATATACCAATATAAATAGGCCACACTTTGTGATGGTAACATCAGCTTCTGTAAAGTTGGTTGTTGGTATGCAAAACGGAAAGCGGATAAAGCATAAGGATTGCTATTTTGTAAGTCTATGAATCTTAACCAAGCGTCGACCAGACCTTGACGGTCATGTTTATTCATCTGGTGTGCAAATGGCACGGAAAGGTTAGTTGCAAGTACCTTCGATATGTCTTCTAAAATACTCAAAAACTCAGTGTAGCGTTTGCCATATAAACCATATTGCCAATCTTCATCTACTCTAATTTTAGGCGTTTGATCGATGTGCAAATAACGTTTAATTTTTTCAGCAAACTGACCGTATTTTAAACCGTGCATGGTGGTCGTTGCCCCCATGGAGTAGGCAATGACCGTGATTTTATCGTAACCAAGTTGGGAAACTAAGCTGTCAATATCTCGCCAATGGCTTGAAATGGTATCCATATTTGGAATTTGACAATGTTTAGAGCCGCCAAATCCACGCCAGTCTGGAATGATAAATTTAAAGTGTTTTCGGTGTTGATATAGAAAAGGGTGCCATTGCCAACTTTGCATGCCGAGTCCAGATAAAACCAGAATGGGTTCTCCTTGACCATATTCACGAACATACAGTTGTTGCTGATCGGGCATTGTATAGTGTGGCATGCGGCTTCCTATTTATTTTTTGTTTTAGCGATTAAATTTATGCAACTGTGGAATGATGGTTTCGAGCCATTTGATCCAACCGATTTCCAAATCAATCCCAAGCTGTAAAATCATTTTATGAATGTACAAAGTACGGTCTTCATCATGCGCATGTGCAAAGTCTTTTGCAAAAATAGACTGGTACACTTTTAGTTTTTCTTTGTGAATTTCTAGATGACGTTCTAATTCGGGTAATACGCCATTTGTACCCAGCTGAGCTTCTGCACGTAAACGGACCATTAACTCTTCACGTAACTGAGCCGGAGGGCTTTGCTCAACCATCCAATTGGCTAATTCAACACGTCCAAGCTGTTCAACTTGGTAGGTTTTTTTACGAGTTGTACTGTGCTCATCTTCAATGGTGCTGATCCAGCCTTTTTGCTGCATGCCACTGAGTTCACGGTAGATTTGCTGATGTGTTGCATTCCAAAAAAAGCCCATAGAGCGGTCAAAACGGCGTGCAAGGTCAATTCCTGTACTCGGTTTTTCAAGTAAGCTCGTGAGTAAAACATGGGCTAAAGACATATATGGCTCAGTCAAAATAGTTTTGTACTTTTTATTATGCAACATGTTGCATAAAAATCAAATCTCGCATATAAATTAGTGCAACAAGTTGCAAAAATCTTGTATGCGTAGATGGAAATAGAAAGCTCGTATACAAGCGAAGATAAAAATAGCCAGCTTTTCAGCACGCTAAGGAGAAAAAATGTCAAATTATCCAAATTTATTGGCACCACTAGATTTAGGTTTTACAACGTTAAAGAACCGTGTATTGATGGGTTCTATGCATATCGGCCTTGAAGAAGCACCGGGTGGCTATGAACGCATGGCTGCTTTTTATGCAGAACGTGCTAAAGGCGGTGTAGGTCTGATTGTAACCGGTGGTATTTCTCCCAATGATGATGGTGTGACATTTGCTGGTGGTTCAAAATTAGACTCTTTAGAAGAAGCAGAAAAACATAAAGTGATTACGCAGGCGGTACATGATGCTGGCGGTAAAATTGCGATGCAGATTTTGCATACAGGTCGCTACTCGTATCAAGCCAATAATGTTGCACCTTCATCTATTCAAGCACCAATTAACCCAGTAAAACCGCAAGCTTTAAGCACAGCAGACGTCGAACGCACGATCAATGATTTTGCTCGATGTGCTCAGTTAGCACAGACAGCGGGTTATGACGGTGTAGAAGTCATGGGGTCAGAAGGTTATTTAATTAATGAGTTTATTGCTGCACGTACCAACCACCGTGATGATGAATGGGGTGGCAGTTATGAAAACCGGATTCGTTTTCCAATTGAGATCGTGCGTCGTACGCGTGAATTAGTCGGTGAAAATTTTATTATTATTTACCGTCTTTCTATGCTGGATCTGGTTGAAGGTGGTTCGACTTTCGAAGAAGTTGTGCAACTTGCAAAAGCCATTGAAAAAGCCGGTGCAACTATTATCAATACCGGTATTGGTTGGCATGAAGCGCGTATTCCGACCATTGCAACCAAAGTGCCACGTGCTGCATTTACATGGGTGACCAAGAAATTAAAAGGTCTTGTGAATGTTCCTTTAATCACCTCAAACCGTATCAATACTCCTGAAATGGCTGAGCACGTACTTGCTTCGGGTGATGCAGATATGGTGTCCATGGCACGTCCAATGCTGGCTGACCCACGTTTTGTGGAAAAAGCAGAACAAGGTCGTAGTGATGAAATTAATACCTGTATCGGTTGTAACCAAGCCTGCCTAGATCATATTTTCTCAATGAAAATTGCAACATGTTTGGTTAACCCTCAAGCTTGCTATGAAACTGAACTGATTTTTAAAGAATCTGCACAGGTGAAAAATATTGCTGTGATTGGTGCGGGACCTGCAGGTTTAAGCTTTGCAACTTATGCTGCAGAGCGTGGTCATAACATAACTATTTTTGAAGCATCGAGCCAAATTGGTGGACAGTTTAATATTGCGAAAACGATTCCTGGTAAAGAAGAGTTTTATGAAACGCTGCGTTATTTCAAACGTAAAATAGAACTATTGCCTCAGATTAAATTGGTATTGAACCATACAGCAACGTATGAAGAATTAGCTCAGTCTGATTTTGATGACATCGTGGTGGCGACGGGTGTAACACCGCGTCAGTTAGATATAGATGGTATTGATCATCCAAAAGTATTGAGCTATTTACAGGTATTACGTGAACGTCAACCTGTTGGCAAACGTGTAGCAATCATTGGTGCGGGCGGTATTGGTTTCGATACGGCTGAATATTTAACGCATGAAGGTGAAAGCGGTAGCCTCAATCCTGAGAAATTTTATGATGAATGGGGTATTGATACCACTTATGCGCAAGTCGGTGGCTTGAAACATCCAGACGTCGAAGAATCGCCGCGTGAAGTGTATTTATTGCAACGTAAGGCTAAATCGGTTGGTGCTGGCTTAGGTAAAACCACGGGTTGGATTCACCGTACAGGTTTGAAACACCGCGATGTGAAAATGATTGCGGGTGCAAGCTACGACAAAATTGATGATCAAGGTTTGCATATTACCGTTGATGGTCAATCCCGTATTTTAGATGTTGATCATGTGGTGATTTGTGCAGGTCAGGAATCCTATACCGCGATGTATGAACAGCTACAAGCAGATGGGAAAAATGTGCATTTGATTGGTGGTGCGAAAGAAGCAGGTGAGTTAGATGCTAAACGTGCCATTCGTCAAGGTGCAGATTTGGCTGCGGTGATTTAATCAGCCTCATACTAAACCACGACAACTTCATTCAATTTAATATGCAGTTGTCGTGCTTCCTCTCCATTTGGGAGAGGAGTTTGAGGAAAGGGAAATGATTCATCAAAAAAAAGGACATAAACATGACTATTGAAACAACAAAAAAATCTGTTGCACGTTGGCACGAAATGCTTAACACACGGGATATGAATATTTTAAATGAACTCTTGGCAGAGGATGTGGTGTTTCGTTCACCCGTCGCGTTTAACCCATATCCAGGTAAGCCTGTAGTAACTTTTATTTTGACCAATGTGATTCAAATTTTTGAAAATTTTACCTATCACCGTGAGTTTTATAGTGAGGATGGCCTCAATGTTGTACTTGAGTTTTCTGCCAATGTTGGAGAGAAAAAGTTAAAAGGGATCGACATGATTCAGTTTAATGAACAAGGACAGATGATAGATTTTGAAGTCATGCTCCGTCCGAAAAGTGGGTTGGAAGCATTGGCTGCGAAAATGGGTGAGCGCATTATGCAATATCAGCCTTAAATCTGCTGATTTTTAAATGCTCATCACAGAATGATAAAAAGCATGATGGATATTGTCATGCTTTTTGCTTATGAGGCTTAAGCAAACAAATATTGCTAGCTAGATATGGTTTTGTAGATACGTTTTTTTTAATGGGCATTGTTAGTCAAAGTGAAAAGATTGGAATAATTTGCTGTGGTGCGAAGCGAGGTGAAGGTAGGATCAATGAATAATGTGATGCATAAAGGGCGTCAGGCTCTTTTAAATTTTGTAGATCATGCAATCGGTGCAGAATTACCACAGCTTTATTATCATCCTGAAGGGCAAATGAAACATGTGCTGCCGAAGTTAAAGCAACTACATGAAAAATATCGCCCTACGCCTTGGCTGTCGAATACCCACGCACATTTACTATATTTTGATGTCATTAAAAAGCGTCAAGTGAAGCTTAAATATGATGCTATAGAGCAGCTGACCATGGCTGATGGAGGGGTAACAGCCATTGCATGGTTGGGTTTGGATTTACCTGCGGATGTGCCAACTGTGGTGCTCATGCATACGATTACGGGAACGCCTGAAAGTATGCGGGAAGTGGTTCGGGATCTTCACCTATATACTGGTTGGCGCATTGCACTGTGTTTAAGACGTGGTCATGCCAATTTGCCTATGCCAGTTGCCAAAATAAACTTATTTGGTTCAACCGATGACTTACGTGAACAGATTGCCTTTATTCAGCAGAAATTTCCCGCATCGAGTTTGTATGGCGTCGGTTCATCTGCCGGAACGGGGCTATTGGTCCGCTATTTAGGCGAACAAGGTGAGGAAACACCACTTAAAGCGGCTTTTGCTTTATGTCCGGGCTATGACACCGAGCTTGGCTTTAAAAATGTCCACCCTTTTTACAGTAAAATGATGACTAAGAAGCTCTTTCAGAAATTTGTAGAACCCTATTCTGCAACATGGTCAGCAACACCCTCTTTAATTGATGTATTGAAAAGTAAAAATCTGGCACAGTTTGAACGTGCATATTTTCAAATGGCGGGTTTTGCTGATTATGAAAGTTATGCCAAATCTACCAACCCAATTTATGTATTTGAAAATCTTAAAATTCCTTTGATGATTTTAAATGCCGAAGACGATCCTGTTTGCCACATTCAAAACTTTGAACCCTATAAAGAATTAATCCGTTCTTTGCCGAATGTTGTGGTGGTAACCACCAAAAAAGGCAGTCACTGTGGTTATTATGAAGGTTTAGTGGAAACCCATTCATGGGCAACCAAATTAATGGCAGATTTTTTAAAGTTATATGCGAACTAAAAAATAGCCTACTTTGGGTAGGCTATTTTTAAGTGTGTGTTACTCAGCTTGTGCGCAACATGCGGTTGTTTGAGGTTTAAGCTTCATCTGTATCAATACTAAAATCAACGATATAGCACTTAGGGTGGCGCCTGCATAAGACACTGCTGCATAGCTTAGGTTGAGATTTAGCACTGCGGCACCTGCAACAGCACCCAAAGCATTTCCAAGATTAAATGCACCAATATTCACTGAAGAAGCGAGGCCTGGTGCATCGTGAGCGACTGTCATAACACGCATTTGTAAAGGTGGTACGACGGCAAAGGCTGCTGCTCCCCAGATGATTAATGCAATCGCCGCGCCAATGGTGGTTGTTGCTAAAATTGGAAATAACAGCATCATCAGCATGAGTAAGACTAAAAAGCCAATCAAGGTTTTATCTAAAGACTGATCTGCAAACTTACCACCGAAATGGTTACCGATTGAAAATCCGATCCCGATTAAGACCAACATGAAAGTGATAAGCTCAGGGCTTGCATGAGTAAAGACTTTTAAACTTGGTGCGATATAGGTGTAGAGCGCGAACATAGCTCCAGCACTCATGACCGTGGTGAGCAGTGCTAAAACAACAGGCATGCGTGTTAATACTTTTAACTCTGCTCGTACATCAGGTTTTTCGGTCTGTTGCTGATGGGGTAGTGCTTTCCATAATGCCAACATGGTGATGATACCAAGTAAGGTGATGGCCGCAAAAGACATACGCCAACCGATATTTTGCCCCACCCATGTTGCGAGTGGCACGCCGCCAATATTGGCAATGGTCAAGCCCATAAACATCATAGCAACGGCACTGGCTTGTTTATCTTTTGGAACAACACTTGCTGCGACGACAGAGCCTAAGCCAAAAAAGGCGCCGTGGTTCAAACTCGTCACTAAACGCGCAGCCATTAAACCTAAATAATCTGGCGCAACTGTGGCAAACAGATTGCCAAGGGTGAAAATTGTCATTAATAACATGAGTGATGTACGTTTTGAAAAACGTGCAAGCCATAAAGTCATAACGGGTGCGCCAATCATGACACCGATAGCATAGGCACTAATCAACAAACCGGCTTGCGGTATTGATACCGATAGATCTTCTGCAATTTCAGGTAAGAAGCCCATGGGTGAAAATTCAGTGGTACCAATAGCAAATGCACCAATTGCGAGAGCGAGCAGGGTAAAATTAATTTTCATGTTATAGATCCCACACTGGAGCAAGGTCAGGTGGATTCACTTCACGCGCATTTCTGTCCAGTGTGGCAATGGCCTGCATCTGTTCTGGTGTTAAATGAATCTCTTGAGCTTTTAAATTACTGATTAAATGTTCACGTTGGGTTGATGATGGAATCACGGCATAACCTTTTTGCAGTGCCCATGCGAGAGCAATTTGAGCTGAAGTAGCTTGGTGTTCTGCTGCAATGTTTAACAGCGTTGGGTCTTGCAAAACTTTGCCATAGGCCAAAGTCATATAGGATGTGACATCTATCTTGTTCGCTTGTAGATAATTGGCCAAGTTTTGATTTTGTAAATATGGACTCAGTTCAATTTGATTGGTTGCAATATTTTCCAGCCCGATGTGATCAATGGCTTGTTGAGTGAGCTCAATATTAAAATTAGATACACCAATATGTTCAGTCAAACCTTGTTTTTTTGCCTCAAGTAAATGTCCCATTAATTCTGGAATATTGACTCCAAGTGCAGGTGCAGGCCAATGAATAAGTGTGAGGTTAACTGCATCCGTCCTTAATTTAATTAAGCTGTCCTTTAGGCTGGGTATCAGTTTGTCGGCAGCATAATTTTCAGTCCAAATTTTCGTGGTTAAGAAAATATCAGCTCGATTGACCTGACTTTCATCGATTGCTTGGCCTACTTCTGCTTCATTACCGTAGATTTGTGCGGTGTCTACAGCACGATATCCAACTTCTATGGCAGTTTTAACAGAATGAATGACAGTGTCACCTGTCAAACGGAAGGTGCCGACACCAAATTGAGGAACAATCATCAGGAATTCTCTTTTTTTGAGTTGATGCTATTGTGCTGCTAATTTTATTGAAGAAAAATGCATGAGTTTGGAATATATTATTGATTAAAAATCACGAATTCGAATATGCAATGAAATCGACCATTGAGGAGCTGCAGGCTTTTACTGTTATTGTAGATAGTGGCTCTATTATCAAAGCAGCAGAAAGATTAGATCAAACAGCATCTGGTGTCAGCCGCGCATTACAGCGTCTGGAATCTAAATTAAATGTAACCTTGTTGGAACGAACTACCCGCAAAATTAAGCTCACGCAAGAGGGGCAATTGTTTTTAGCTAAAACACGGCGGATATTGAATGATTTAAGCGAAGCGGAAGATTCTTTGCTGAAATTAGATGCAGATACTTCGGGTTTGGTGCGAGTCGATTCTGCGATTTCGTTTATTCTGCATATGATTGTTCCCTTGATTCCAGAATTTAATGCGCGTTATCCGCATATACAGATTGAATTGGTGAATCATGATCAAGTGATTGACTTATTAGAGCATAAAGCGGATGTCGCAATTCGCTTTGGGAAATTAAACGACTCCAGTTTGCATGCAAAACTTATTTACAAGAGTCGACTGTGTTTGGTGGCGAGTCCTGAATACCTTCAGCAGCATGGACGTCCGCAAAATGCTGAAGAGCTAATCGCACATGCTTTACTTGGATTTAGTCAAATTACCCATATGAATACTTGGCCGATCCAAGTCGCAGGGAAACCTTTGACGATCCGACCAAATATTAAGGCATCAAATGGTGAAACCATTCGTGAGCTTGCGATTCATGGGATGGGCATCGCTTGTCTTTCGATTTTTATGTTAGAAAAAGATATTGCAGAAGGGCGATTGGTACAACTTTTAGACGATCAAATTGAGCCACATGAACAGCTTATTCATGCTGTCTATTATCAACAAGAGCATTTACCGAAACGTGTTCGTTTATTTATTGAATATTTAGCTGAAAAATTTCAAGAATAGTTGTGAGAAAAACTGTGCATCGTTTTGTGCAGCTTTTTATTTACATAGAAACAATAAAAAACCCGACAATTGCCGGGTTTTTTTGATCATTTGTTTGATAAAACTTCGATCTTAGTTCTCTAAAGCTGGCGTTGCAGCAGCAATGGCAGCAGCCACGGCGTCATCTTCAGACTGTGCAGAACCTGAGTTTTGTTTAGGTTGAGCAGCTTGTGCAGGTTTTTCTGCCACTTTAGGCGCTTCTACTTTTGGAGCGGGAGCTTCTGCAGGTGTGGCAGGTTCACGACGAATTTCAGTTGTTGTATTCGGTGTCTCTTCACGAATCACTTCAACTTGCTGCTGAGTCGGTTCTTCAACAACTGGTTGTTCTTCAACTGGTTCTAATTGTGTAGGTACAGATACTGTTGGTTCAGATGCTGCAACTTCAACCTGTTCCTGTTCTTCTTCTTTTGGTGCTTCTTTTTTTACACATGCTGTAAGAAGTAGACCTGTTGCGATTGCACCGCAGATTAAAAGTTTCTTATTCATAATTACACAAAACAAAAAAGTGTGGATTGGATAAATGCATTATAACAGCAAATAAGAATATAGAAATGATAAGAACTTACTCTAAATTTTTATGATAATTGCTGTTACAATAGCCAATTGTTAATTGTTCTATGAATTGATGCGTAATGACTTTGCTTTCTTGGTACAGAGTAAAGTAAAATCGCACAACATTGTAGGCCAATTTAGGCTCCATTGTACGAGAAACTTAATGACCCATTTTATTTTCGTTACTGGTGGTGTTGTATCATCACTAGGTAAAGGTATTTCAGCTGCATCAGTGGCTGCGCTTTTAGAAGCCCGTGGTTTAAAAGTAACCATGGTAAAAATGGATCCATACATTAATGTCGATCCAGGGACTATGAGTCCATTCCAACACGGTGAAGTTTTTGTCACAGAGGATGGTGCTGAAACTGACTTAGACTTGGGTTATTACGAACGTTTCTTGCGTCGTGCGAAAATGACCAAACTGAACAACTTTACTTCAGGACGAGTGTACCAAGATGTCTTGAATAAAGAACGTCGTGGTGACTACCTCGGTGGTACAGTTCAAGTTATTCCACATATTACTGATAATATTAAAGAACGTGTTCTTCGCGCAGGTGAAGGCTATGACGTTGCGATCGTTGAGATCGGCGGTACAGTAGGTGACATTGAATCTCTCCCATTCATGGAATCTGTACGTCAACTTATGGTCGAACTAGGTCATAAGCGCACAATGTTAATGCACTTAACTTTACTCCCATACATTAAGTCAGCTGCTGAATTAAAAACTAAACCAACTCAACACTCTGTAAAAGAGCTTTTGTCGATTGGTATTCAACCAGACATCCTGATCTGCCGTACAGAGCATGATGTTGATGCTGACACTACACGTAAAATCGCGTTATTTACGAACGTTGAAGCACGTGCAGTTGTGGTATGTAAAGATGCGCGTTCAATTTACCAAATTCCACGTACTTTCTATGAGCAAAACGTTGATGATTTAATCTGTGAACGTTTTGGTTATAACGATCTTCCAGAAGCTGATCTTACAGACTGGGATAACGTTGTAGATGCATTACTGAACCCTGAATACACAGTTCGTGTAGCGATGGTTGGTAAATACGTTGAACTTCCAGATGCATACAAATCTGTAAACGAAGCACTTTTACATGCGGGTATTCAAAACCGTGTGAAAGTTCAAATCGACTACGTCAATGCAGAAGAACTTGAAAGCCAAGTTGTAAACGACGTATTAAAAGACGCGGATGCAATCTTAGTGCCGGGTGGCTTCGGTGAACGTGGTACAGAAGGCAAAATGAAAGCGATTCGTTTTGCACGTGAAAACGGTGTGCCATTCCTTGGCATCTGTTTAGGTATGCAGTTGGCTGTGATCGAATATGCGCGCAACGTTGCGGGTATTAGCGATGCAACTTCAACTGAATTTAACCGTTCTACAAAATCACCATTGATTGGTCTAATCACTGAATGGTTAGATGAGCGCGGCGAAGTTCAACAACGTAATGCAGATTCTGACTTAGGCGGCACAATGCGTCTTGGTGCTCAAAAATCTGAATTGGTTGCAGGAACAAAAACTGCACAAGTTTACGGTTCTGAAGAGATCGTTGAACGTCATCGTCACCGTTATGAAATGAACAACCGTTATATCCCAGTGCTTGAAGAAAAAGGCATGAAGATTTCAGGTTATTCTCCAGTACAGCGTCTTGTTGAAACTGTTGAAATTCCTGAACATCCTTGGTTTATTGCTGTACAATTTCATCCGGAATTTACAAGTTCACCACGTGATGGACACCCATTATTCGCAGGCTTTATTGATGCTGCTAAAAAGCAGTACCAAAAAGCGAAATAATGTGTTTTTGACTAAACCAGGAAGAGTTTAAATGTCACAATTAAAACCACAGGAAATTGTACGTTTAGGCGATATACAAATGGCAAATCATTTGCCATTTGTACTATTCGGCGGCATGAACGTACTTGAGTCAAAAGACCTTGCTTTTGAAATTGCTGAAACCTATGTGGATATCTGCAAACGCTTGGATATTCCTTATGTGTTTAAAGCAAGTTTTGATAAAGCCAATCGTTCAAGCTTGAACTCTTTCCGTGGCCCAGGCCTGGAAAAAGGAATTGAGTGGTTAGCTGACATTAAAAAACACTTTAATGTGCCGATTATTACTGACGTACATGAACCATATCAAGCTGCGCCTGTTGCTGAAGTTGCGGATATTATCCAGCTTCCTGCATTTTTAAGCCGTCAGACAGACCTTGTTGAAGCGATGGCGAAAACTGATGCCATCATCAACATTAAAAAAGCACAGTTCCTCGCACCACACGAAATGCGTCATATTTTGCATAAGTGTTTGGAAGCAGGAAATGACAAACTGATTCTTTGTGAACGTGGTTCAGCATTTGGTTACAACAATTTAGTTGTAGACATGTTGGGCTTTGACATCATGAAAGAAATGAATGTCCCTGTGTTCTTTGATGTTACGCATGCGCTTCAAACGCCGGGTGGTCGTGCGGATTCTGCAGGTGGTCGTCGTGCGCAAATCACGACACTGGCACGTGCAGGTATGGCGACTGGTTTAGCAGGTTTGTTCTTAGAAGCTCATCCAGATCCAGAAAATGCCAAATGTGATGGTCCATGTGCGCTACGCATGTCACAGTTGGAACCTTTCTTGGCACAGTTAAAAGAGCTCGATACCTTAGTTAAAGGTTTCGCAAAGTTAGAGACACACTAATTCGATACACATTGATGCGTCACTTTTGACGCATCATTTTTATTAATCAACTGAGGAATTGTTCATGAGCCAAATCGTTGACATTCGTGCACGTGAAATTTTGGACTCTCGTGGTAACCCTACCATCGAAGCAGACGTAATCTTAGCCTCTGGCGTTGTAGGCCGTGCATGTGCACCATCTGGTGCTTCAACTGGTTCTCGTGAAGCTTTAGAACTTCGTGACGGCGACAAAGCTCGTTACTTAGGTAAAGGCGTTAAAACTGCGGTTAACAACGTTAACACAGTAATTCGTGATGCATTGTTGGGTAAATCAGTATTCGAACAAAAAGACATTGACAACACAATGATCGCGCTTGACGGTACTGAAAACAAAGAAAAATTAGGTGCGAATGCAACTTTAGCGGTATCGCTAGCTGCTGCGCGCGCTGCTGCTGATGAAAAGAAAATTCCACTTTTCCAATACATCGCAGACCTTCGTAATAACAGCATTTTGACTATGCCTGTTCCAATGATGAACATCCTAAATGGTGGTTCACATGCAGACAACAACGTAGACATTCAAGAATTTATGATTGAGCCAGTTGGCTTCACTTCATTCTCTGAAGCTTTACGCGCTGGTGCTGAAATTTTCCATTCTTTAAAATCAGTTTTAAAGAAACAAGGTCTAAATACTGCAGTTGGTGATGAAGGTGGTTTTGCACCGAACCTTCGTTCTAACGAAGAAGCAATCACAGTAATTCTTGAAGCAATTGAAAAAACTGGCTACAAAGCAGGTTCTGACATTATGCTTGCGCTTGACTGTGCATCTTCAGAATTCTACAAAGATGGTCAATACATCCTTGCAGGTGAAGGCAATAAAGCATTTACAAGCAACCAATTTGCTGACTACCTTGCTGGTTTTGTGAAACAATACCCAATCATCTCAATTGAAGATGGTTTAGACGAGTCTGATTGGGAAGGTTGGTCTTACCTAACTTCAATCCTTGGCGACAAAATCCAATTGGTTGGTGATGACCTATTCGTGACGAATCCTAAGATTCTTCAACGTGGTATCAACGAAAAAGTGGGTAACTCTATTCTGATCAAGTACAACCAAATCGGTACATTGACTGAAACTCTAGATGCAATCTACCTTGCAAAAGCAAATGGTTACTCTACTGTTATTTCACACCGTTCTGGTGAAACTGAAGATTCAACTATTGCGGATCTTGCAGTGGGTACAGCAGCGGGTCAAATCAAAACTGGTTCACTTTGCCGTTCTGACCGTGTAGCGAAATATAACCAATTACTTCGTATTGAAGAATTGACTAATGCTGCATATCGCGGTAAAGCTGAGTTCAAAGGTTTGAACTAAGCAGATCATGCTATCTATGTTAAATGTATTTGACTCCAAAGCGAGTAAAGCATTGTTGGGCCTTGCGATCTTTTTGATCGCAGGGTTTCAATATTTATACTGGTTCGGTGAAGGTGGTTACCATCAACATCAACAACTGAGTCAGAAAATACAACAACAAGTCGAACTCAATAACGAATTAAAAGAACGAAATCGCGTACTTGCAGCTGAAGTATACGATTTAAAAAATGGCGTTGAAGCTATTGAAGAGCATGCTCGTTTAGATTTAGGTTTAATTAAACCGCATGAAACTTTCGTACAGATGAGTACGATTAGTACTCAATACAAACCAATTTATATTGATCCAAACGCAAAAGTAGACCTACGTACCAATGAGTCAGAACCAGCCGAACTTCCACCCGAACCTTAAATTGTGGGCTATTATTCCTGCTGCTGGTTCAGGAAGTCGATTTTCTAAAACTGAACTAAAACAATATCAAAACATTGCGGGTCTAACTGTGCTTGAACACACAGTTGCGCGTCTTAACCAATTACCTTTAACAGGCTATGTATTGGCTATAGGCGAGCAAGATAATATTGCTCAGACTTTGGCATTAGCTAATCAAGAGAAAGTACATTTTTGTTTAGGTGGTTCAGAGCGTGTGCATTCTGTACTCAATGCATTGCAATATCTATCTAAGATTGCCAATGATGATGATTGGGTATTTGTTCATGATGCAGCACGACCATGTGTCTTGCAGTTGAGTTTAGAAAATTTAGTTCAATCGGCAGTAGAAACTGAGCAAAGTGCGATTCTCGCAATTCCCGTACGCGATACCTTAAAACGAGTTGAAACGGCACCACTTATATCAACAACGGTAGATCGTTCAACTTTATGGCAAGCGCAGACACCACAAATTGCCAAATTGGGTGTGCTTAAAAATGCCATTGAACAAGCGCTTGCCGCTGGTGCGACCATCACAGATGAAGCAAGTGCCTTAGAATTTGTCGGTGAGCATGTCAATGTCGTGCAGGGTCGTTCGGACAATATTAAAATTACCTATCCGGATGACTTGGAATTGGCACGTTTAATTTTAGCGTCTCAAGTGAATAGATGATTATTTCAAGGAATATTTAAGGGACAGTGATTTTTACTGTCGCTTTAATCTATAATTCCCGCATCCTTTTTAGATCTGTTTCGCAATGATCCCTTCTCAACAGTATCGTTTTTTACGTCAGTCATTACGTGATGGCCGCAGTATAAAACACGATTCTTCTCGATGGGCTAAACTTCATTTAGACCCGTGGTTACTTTGCTTCTTGGTACTCAATGCAATATTGGGGCTGATGGTTGTCTATAGTGCGACCGCGGAAGATTCGGGAATGGTACTACGCCAAGCCACAAGTTTTGGTGTGGGCTTTATTGTGATGTTGATCTGTGCGCAAATTCCCCCCAAAGTTTACCAATCTATGAGTCCGTACTTATATGCCATCGGTATATTTTTACTGTTGTTGGTTCTGGTCATTGGTGAAAAAAGGATGGGGGCGAAACGCTGGATTAGCTTGCCGGGTATCGGCAGTATGCAGCCGAGTGAGTTTATGAAATTTGCCATGCCACTCATGATGGCGTGGTATTTTGCGCGAAAACCTTTTCCACCGAAATTTTTACAAATTGTCGGGGCATTAATTTTATTATTGATTCCATTTGCATTGGTCGCTTTACAGCCTGACTTGAATATCGGTTTGATTATTCCGGGTATTTTTGTTTTATTTTTAAGTGGTATGTCTTGGCGTTTAATTGCAGGTGCTTTAACCGCCTTTGCAATTGCAGCACCTGTACTTTGGATGTTTTTTTTACAGGAATATCAGAAAAAACGTGTACTGACGTTATTTGACCCTGAATCTGACGCGCTTGGTGCAGGTTGGAACATTATTCAATCTAAAATTGCCATTGGATCAGGTGGTTTAATGGGTAAGGGTTATACCGAAGGGACGCAGTCGCACTTGGGCTATCTGCCAGAGCATCATACTGACTTTATTATGTCGACCTATGCTGAAGAGTTTGGCTTTATTGGTGTATTTCTTTTATTTAGTTTGTTTACAGCAATTATTGTTCGCTGTTTGATTATTGGACTAAATTGCTTCCATAATTTTGGACGACTCTATGCAGGAGCGATAGGATTAACTTTCTTCTTTTTTGTATTTTTAAACTCGGGTATGGTCAGTGGAATTTTACCGGTAACAGGTGATCCACTACCGTTGATGAGTTATGGTGGTACAGCCGTAATTGCGATGCTCGCAGGGATGGGGATTGTGATGTCGATTCATACGCATCGTTAAATTTTAAAGCTGGAATTAATCCGGCTTTTTTTATATTTTAAATTTTGGCATTTAAAAAATGGAAGCTGATGTTGATAGATATTTTTCGTGATTCTGAATCGATGTTGGATGAGCTATATAATGAGTTAAATCATTCAGCATTTATTGGTGGCGTGCAGCGACTTGATTTGGTCTATGAATGTTGTGAATTATCCATGGAGCATGGTGAAGCCATTTTACAACTTTTAGAATCATGCCAAGATATATCTGCACTCGCATTATTTCGAATTCAATTTGAAGCTGTGGTGAGGGCATATTGGTTACTAATGGTCGCCTCTAATATAGAAATTCAGAAATTTGAAATTCAACGAGAAGAAGAGTTACTTCAGAATGTGAAAATTCCTACCGCAGCTGAAATGATTACAAAGTTAGAAAATGTTGTAGAAATTAAGCATATTGTTGAAATGTTTAAAGAGTTTAAGTTCTATTCGTTAAAGCATTTGCATTCGATTGTGCGTACTGGTCGAAACTCATTAATTCAGCGAAAAGCTGGGTTGGCGGATGCTCAGCGCATAATAATAGTGAAGCAAGTCAATGGATTTATCATAATGGCAGCTCAAATTTTGCTAAAGCATGCCGCTAAAGAAAAATATATTCATCATATCCATGAAAAATTTAGAAACTGTTTTCAAATGCAAGACGATATTACAGCAGAAAAAAAAGCCGAAATTGATCGCAAATATAATAAAGCCCTCAAGTGAGGGCTTTATTTAGATATCAATTAATGTAGGAACCATGTGTAGTAGCCCCATAACATGAGTGGCCAAGCGAGGAAGGGGCTAAAAAGCCATTTCCAGAACCAATGGTGTGGCGTAAAACCCACACCATGCACAAAACCACCTGAAATACCTATCATGATGAACATCAGCGCTCGATGGCTATATCCACCATTGTCATCCAGCATGGCAGCAGGATGTACAAGTAACACGGCTGCCAAAGGAAAAGCTAACAGGCAGGAAATGACCATTGCAAATTTATTTGGCTTCTTTTCTACAAGTGATTTTTCTACAGCAGCATCAGTCATTTGTTATTCCTCATCTAGATCTTGATGATGTTCGATGTAAAGCGCACTAAGTACACCTGCAAAACAAGCCATCAAAATACCGAGAATCCAAGCAAAATACCACATTGTTTTATCTCCTTAAACACAGCCTTAGTATAGGCTGTGTGAATTCTCTTCAATATGTTTGTTAGTGACCACGCCCCACATCTTGTAGTAACACCAAGTTGTGTAGCACAGGATAATTGGGACAAAAATACACGCGGCAACTGTCATCACAGTCAGGGTATTTTTACTTGATACCGCATCCCACATAGTCAAGCTTACAGTTGGGTTGATGCTCGATGGCATAAGGAAAGGGAACAATGCAAAACCAGCGGTTAAGATTGCACCAATGACTGCCAAGCTTGAACCAAGGAAGCTGAAACCAGCTTTGCCTTTACCTGCGGCAAGGATGATGATCAAAGCGCCTAAAATTGCCATGATTGGCGCAATCATAGTAATCGGATAAGTACTGTAATTGTTCATCCAACCTGGGTTGGCATTGGTGATCACTTCTTTAGCTAACGGGTTTGCAACGCCATTCGTGTCAAACGGTTGCGCTAATGTGTATCCTTGGATATTACCGAAGTATAACCATGCGCCTGCAAGTAAGAAGCAAACCAAGAATACGATACCCATAAGCTGAGTCGCTTTTGCTGAGCGTGCACGTAGGTCGCCGTCTGTACGAAGCATGAGCCATGCACCACCGTGTGCGCAAAGCATAGATAAACTCACGATACCGCAAACTAAAGCGAATGGGTTAAGCAGCGCAAAGAAGCTACCTGTATAAGTTGAGCGAACAGTTTCGTCCATAGTGAATGGAACACCAAGGAACATATTACCAAACGCAACACCAAATACGAGGGCAGGAACGGCACCACCAATTGCTAAACCCCAGTCCCAAGAATTACGCCACTTGGTATTTTCGAGTTTAGAACGGTAGTCAAAACCGACTGGACGTAAGAAAAGGGCGAAGAGTACCAGTAACAGTGCCCAGTACATGCCTGAGAATGCAGTCGCATATACCATTGGCCATGCTGCAAACAGCGCACCACCGGCAGTAATAAACCACACTTGGTTACCGTCCCAGTGTGGGGCAATCGTATTGATTGCCGCACGACGTTCTTCGTCTTTTTTACCTACGAATGGCATGATCGCCATTGAGCCCATATCGAAGCCATCGGTGAGGGCGAAGCCGATCAGTAGGACACCGACTAATACCCACCAAATGATTTTGAGTAATTCATATTCGATCATGCTTGAGCCTCCTCATTTGCCTTTTTTGCAGCTTCAAGTTTCTCGAAGTGGTATTTACCAGTATGTAGAGAACTTGGGCCAAGGCGTGAGAATTTAATCATTAAGTACATTTCAATGATCAGCAGTACAGTGTAGAACGCTGCTAATGCAAGGATAGAACCCCATACATCACCTGTACTTAAGCTAGAAGCTGAAAGATGTGTAGGTAGAACTTCACCAATGGTCCATGGTTGACGACCAACTTCGGCAACATACCAACCTGTTTGTGCAGCAATCCAAGGTAATGGTAGAGCAAACAAAGCAAACTTTAATAACCAAGGTTTGTTTTCTGCATTACGTTTACCGACAGCAAAGGTAGCAAGTACGAACAGAAGGAGCATTAAGAAGCCAGAAGCAACCATTGCACGGAATGCCCAGAACAAGCTTGGAACATGTGGAATAGTGTCTTTTGCAGCTGCTTTGATTTGTTCGTCAGAAGCATCGACAACTTTGTCTGTGTATTTTTTCAGAAGCAAACCATAACCCAAGTCTTTTTGAGACTCAGCAAATGCTGCTTTAAGTTCAGGAGAAGTATCGCCTGCACGAAGTTGTTCTAACTGTGAGTAAGCCACCATACCGTTACGAATACGTGCTTCGTGTTGAACGATCAGATCTTTAATACCTGTTACTTCTTTATCAGTTGAACGTGTTGCGATAATCCCCATGACATAAGGAATTTTGATCGCGTAGTCAGTAGACATGGTTTCTTTATTTGGAATACCAAACAAAGTAAATGGCGCTGGAGCTGGGTGAGTGTCCCATTCAGCTTCAATCGCAGCAAGTTTAGTTTTTTGTACGTCACCAATTTCATAACCAGATTCATCACCCAGTAAGATCACTGAAAGTGTAGACGCTAAACCAAAGATTGCAGCGATAGCGAATGAACGACGAGCAAATGGCAAGTCACGTTTTTTCAATAAGTAGTAACTTGAAATTGCCAGTACGAAAATAGCACCAGTCACATAGCCTGCAGATACGGTATGTACGAATTTAACCTGAGCTACAGGGTTGAAAATCAGTGCGCCGAAGTCCACCATTTCCATACGCATAGTTTCATAGTTAAACGCGGAACCAACAGGGTTTTGCATCCAACCATTGGCCACTAAAATCCATAGTGCAGACATGTTCGAGCCAAGTGCAACTAACCAAGTGACTGCCAAATGCTGAACTTTAGATAGGCGATCCCAGCCGAAAAAGAATAAACCAATAAATGTTGATTCAAGGAAGAATGCCATCAGACCTTCAATGGCTAATGGTGCACCGAAAATATCACCGACGTAGTGTGAGTAATACGCCCAGTTAGTACCGAACTGAAACTCCATGGTCAAACCAGTAGTAACACCTAATGCGAAGTTAATACCGAAGAGTTTTCCCCAGAATTTAGTCATGTCTTTATAAATTTCTTTGCCAGAAATCACATAGGTGGTTTCCATAATGGCAAGAATAAAAGCCAGACCTAAAGTCAGTGGAACAAAAATAAAGTGATACATCGCGGTCATTGCAAATTGGAACCGCGAAAGATCGACCACGCTTTCAGAAATCATCAACGTGTCTCCTTGATTTGGGAAGGACTGCCAGCAATATGCTCGGCAACTTGATTGTCAAAGTTTTTAGGGATAGTAGGGGCGTCAAACCAGATGTTCTTAATGATCATTAAAATAATCACTTTAATTATTAGTATTGCGGTTATTTCTCTGACCACACGACGATTTAAATCTTTGAATTTTAAGCTCATGGAGATAAGCCTATTCTTTAAACTTGTACTATATTATTAACAAATATATACAAAAAGCAAATAGGTTGAACAGTTAAAATAAAAATATATTATTAAGTAATTTAAATACAATTACTTATAGTACTTATTAGTTAAAAAATAAACTAATTTTTTTATTTTAAATACTTGACTAAAACACTTGTGTTTAATTATCTTAAATCCGACTAAAACGCTTATATTTATATTTTAAATTCTGACTAATTTACTATATTTACTAAAAGTTACATTATTAATAATGAGAATACTTATTGAGTGAATAAGATTTTTATTTGTTATGTTTAAGTTTTGCTAAAAAAAAGGGCTATTGATGTAGTGCTGTTAAACGATCTCTATATGGTTAATGTTAAAGAGGCTGGACTAAGTTTTTTAAATACTTTTTAAATATTTGATACATGATGAACTTAGCTTATTTTAGTCCTGAAACATTTCTTTTGAGTAAAAAAAGACATACCGGAGTATGTCTTTTGGGGGAGATATTGCAGCTTAGAAGTCGTAACGTAGACCAAGAGAAAGTGCAGTTGCATTTTCATCACCGATCCCTGAGATACCGTTACCGAAGCTACGACCTTCTTTCCAAGGGTTGAGTTTAGAGTTTTTGTCGTTAAGCACAGTTGCTAGGTTGCCGTATACGCGTAAAGTGCTATCCAACTTATGTTCTACACCCACACCGATCAAGCTTGCATTAGCATCATCAGCATCTACGTCACGGTAGAAATATTCACCGCGTACTGAGGTTTTAGGCGTTACTTTATATTCGCCAGCTACACCAAAAACTTGAGCATCTGGGTTGGATGTATCGTTGTCGTGCTTGGCAATTTGGTATAGAGCACCCAAGTTAAATTCTTCAGTTAACTTATATGCACCGGCAATGCGGAATGCATCTCGACTTGCGCCACCTGCTGCGTTTGCTGCATTTTCATCATATTTTTCGTATGCTGCTGCAAAATCAATTGGGCCTTCTTTATAGGTTAGAGCAAGGTCATAGGCTTTGTTATCATCTTTGCCTTCGCCATCTGCATCACGGTCAATTTGTGTACCTGAATGCATCGACATTGCAGCTAATACATTGAAACCACCGCCAAATTTTGGAGATTTATATTCAATGGTGTTTTCATTACGTTCATCAAATTTTAAGTTGCCTACACGTGTTACGTTACGAACGTCACCAACCATGTCACCGAAGAAATTCACAGGGCTTCGTGCGACTTTAAATGGGCTGTCAAAACGACCTACACGTGCTTGACCATAAGTTGAACTTTTTAAACCCACGAATGTGTCACGTGTTGAAAAATCTACCCCTTTGCTGTCTTGGCTACCGCTTGCAAAGTTTACTTCTTGCTCAATTTGAGCGAATACGTTGAGGTCATCATTAATTTTTTGATCTACTTTGAAGCCTAAGCGTGAAGCGTTAGAAGAAAGACCAACTTCGTTGTAATCTTTACCATCATCTAGATAGTCAAGAGAGACATGTGCACGGCCATAAATTTTTACATCTGCAGCAGACGCCATCATTGGTGTAAGAATTGTTGCCCCGATTGCTAATGCACATAGAGTTTTTTTCATTTGAAGCTCCAGAAGACTTTTCCAGTCATATCAATATGTTTTATCAGTAGCTTGGCTAGAAGTAATTTCGCTATCTAATGGCGCTAAGTATTCATTACAAATAAGACAGTTCTATTAAGGAAATATTTCAAAACGGTGAAAGGTGATTTTTGGTTTAAATTGCTTTTATATTTATAAAATTTAATATTTATTAAATACTTAGAGTTATATTGAAGATTAAATTTTGCAGTTAAAAGTTCTTGGGATAATATTCGAGACATAAAAAAATGGAGCCGAAGCTCCATTGATCATCACTTTAAACTCAATTGAACTTAAAGTGCTGCTTTGATTTTTTCGCCAATGGCTTTAATTTTTTCCATATCGCCCATTTGTGCGGCATGTTTACCTAATTCATGCACTGAAGTCGGAATTAGGTGGAAATGCACATGCGGAACAGTTTGACCCGCAGCAGCGCCAGACAACTGCATCAATACGATACCTTTCACGTCTAAGGCTTTTTCCATTGCTTTCGCAACTTTTTGAGCGACCTGAATGGTATAAGCAGCCGCTTCTGGATCTAAATCAAGCAGCGTAATAGCAGGGGTTTTAGGAATTACGAGCGTATGACCTTCGGCCTGTGGCATGACATCCATAAAAGCGAGTACTTGATCATCTTCATAGACTTTAAACGCAGGAAGTTCTCCACGTAAAATCCGAGCAAAAATATTTTGATCATCATAAGTCATTGCTAAATTCCTTGTGCGAATTGAATCGTAATTATTTACAGTTCAATTCTTTCTGACGATCTTTGATCGCGTCAAGTCGTTGTTGCTCTTTTTCTGAAAATTTAGGCTTAGTTGTGTAGCAATTGTCATTGCCGAACTTCGCTTTAGCATCAGGATCTTTAAAGCAAAAACCTTTCGATGCATAAATCACGTCATGGTCATTTTTCAACTTTTGGCATTCTTGCTCAGATGCTAAAACAGCAGTAGAAGCCCCGATTAAAGTTACAGCACCTAGCAAAGTTGCGAGGGTAAATTTGTTCATGCGAGTTTCCTCTGTCATTTGTAACAATGTGTGTTATGACACTAGAGTACAATATGATGGTTATTTATCGTTATTCAATGGCGAGTTATTACTCAATTGTAATTTTACTCCATTTTTCATACATAATCATAGCGCTTGAAAAATCACTGTTTTCTTCAGCTTGATCGCTTGCTGCTTGGATTAAATTTTGCGTCAAAGAGAGCACAGGAGCTGAAAGTTTTGCTTGTCGCACAAGATCAACAGCAATTCCCGTATCTTTTGCAAGTAATGGAAGTGCAAAGGTTAATGGGAAGCTACGATTCAGTACGCGCTGCGGTAAAACTGTTTCAGTCACATTACTTTTACCGCTCGACGCATTAATACAATCGAGTGCTTCATGTAAGTCCACGCCATGCGCTTTTAAGGTGGTGAATCCTTCAGCAACTGCACAAAGATTTACAGCCATTAACATGTTGTTTACAGCTTTAACGGCAAAACCCGCACCCGGTTCACCCACATGTTTAATCAGTTTGCCAAATGTTTGGATCGCAGGTAATGCACGTTCAAAGGCTGCTGCGTCACCACCAATCATGACGGTTAATGTTCCCGTTTCAGCGCCAATGGTTTGTCCACTCACAGGGGCGTCTAAGAATGAAACGTTTTGTTGCTTTAAGGCTGAAGCGAGTTTTTTTGCAGATTCTGGCACACCGCTGGTACAGTCGACCCAAATCGAGCCTGATTTCAGCGTCACACTCGCAATTAAATTTTCAACATCTTGGCTGATGGGTAGGCAGGAAAAAATAATGTCCGCTTGTACTGCTTGTTCTAATGCAACCGCTTGCGTACCAAATTCAGCAGCATGTTGCTCTGCCTTGGTAAAGTTTCGATTCCAGACATAAACCGTGTCGAACTTTTTTGGTAGGTGCGCTGCCATACGGTAACCCATTGCGCCCAATCCGATAAATGCAACTGACTGAATCATCTTTACCCTCTAAATTTTTATTTCAATAAACTGGATCTTTGTGTAAGCCACTGGGTCAAAGTTGGCCAAAATTGATTGGCACTTTTTTGACTCGACATTAGGCCGAGGTGACCACCGGGAATGAGAGTAAACGTGACATCTTGACTACTTGTCAATTCGCCTAAAGGACTTGCTGCATCAGCAGTAACGATTTGATCGGTAGAACCCGCGCCAATCAACAAAGAGCAGTGGATATTTTTTAATTTAATAACTTTATCTTTCAATTGAATAATGCCGTTTTTAAGTGGATTTTGTAGCCAAACATTGAACACCATGTCTTGGTTAATCCCACCCGGATAGTCAATCATGTGATTGAGAAAATCGCCCATGGTTGCATGTTCATACAGGTCATGTAGATTGTCTAAGTTAGATAAAAATTGTTTTTGGCTTTTGAACCACCCCATTGGATCAACGATTTTAAATCCAATCGCATTGAGTACGCCCGGTGTATGGATAAAATGTTTAGGAATTTTCCCAGTGTAGACCGTATCTTGTAAATTCTTACTACGTGAAAGCAAGCGATTGGTTTTTTGAAATAACTTTCCGATACGACCTGAGGCATAGCTATCAATCGGTGCGCCCATCACCATTAGATTTTTAACATGTTCAGGTTGATGTAATGCGGTATACAGCGTGACAAAGACTCCAGCCATACTCCAACCGTGTAGCGAGATGTATCGACTATCTGCATGCTCACAAATTTGATCAATACAATGTGGAATCACATCATCAATAAACGATAGAAAATTTAAGAAACGATCTTGATAGTTTAATTTTCCCCATTCCAACAAATAGACATCAAAGCCACTGTGTTGAAAATGTTTCACCAATGAGCGATATGGATACAAATCATAAATCGCCATATTGATGGCCAGTGGAGCAACAAACACTAAGGGTTCTTTGTATTTACGATCAGGCGAAGCGTAATACCGAACTTTTGCATGTTTATATTCAGTAATTACTTCATAGGGTGTCGATTGAGAAAGGACCAGCGATTTTGCATTAAACACACGTGTAGACAGGTGTTTAATTTTCTTTTGCTGCGCCAGAAATTTCTGTTTGAAAGGATGCATAACTGTCAATTGCCTAAGTCCTTGTAGGATTGGTTGAAGTCTAAGCGATAATTTCGTATTTTACCTTGACCTTAAATAGCTTAGACGCTCAAAATATTGGCAATTCTTCACAAAGGCAGTTCTTCGCGACTGAGTAATACAGATATGAGCCAACAAGACGACATCGAATACCAATTAGAGACTTTAGCGATTCGTACAGGTCATACTCGTACTTTTGAGGGTGAACATAGCGAGCCAATTTTCCTGACTTCATCATTTGTTTGTGAAAGTGCAGCAGATGCCGCAGCAAAATTTTCAGGTCAAATTGAAGGCAATACCTATTCACGTTATACCAACCCAACTGTACAAGCTTTCGAAAAACGTTTAGCTGTTTTAGATGGTGCTGAATCCGCGGTTGCGACAAGTTCAGGTATGGCGGGCGTACACGCGATCACTTTGGCATATTTGAAAGCTGGCGATCATGTGGTGTGTTCACGTGCTGTCTTTGGTTCGATCATTTCTCTATTTGAAAAATATGTCATCAAATTTGGTGTTGACGTTACTTTTGTTGATTTGGAAGATTTAGATGCTTGGAAACAAGCGATTCGCCCAACTACACGCCTCTTGTTTATTGAAACACCGTCAAACCCATTGGCTCAAGTAGGGGATTTACAAGCCATTGCCGATATTGCACATGCGCATGGGGCATTATTTGCAGTCGATAATACTTTCTGTACACCGGTGTTACAGCAACCGATTAAATTCGGTGCGGACCTCGTGATCTACTCATCAACAAAATATATTGATGGTCAAGGTCGTGCGCTCGGTGGTGCTGTTGTAGGTAGTGCAAAATTGATGGAAGAGATTACAGGTGTTATTCGTACACTGGGTAACTCGATGAGTCCATTCAATGCATGGATCTTCCTGAAAGGCCTAGAAACTTTAAGTTTACGTATGAAAGCCCACTGTGCAAGTGCTCAAACTTTAGCTGAATGGTTAGATGCACACCCGAAAGTTGAAAAAGTGTACTATGCGGGACTTCCAAATCACGAAGGTCATGAGTTGGCGAAAAAGCAACAAAAAGGCTTTGGCGGAGTTGTGTCGTTTGTTGTGAAAGGCGAACGTGAAGGCGCTTGGACCGTGATTGATAATACCAAGTTCCTTTCTATTACAAGTAACTTGGGTGATGTAAAATCAACAATTACCCATCCTGCAACGACTTCTCATGGCAGAATGTCTGCAGAAGCAAAAAAAGCAGCAGGGATTAGCGAAGGTTTAATTCGCGTATCTGTTGGTTTAGAAGATATTAATGATATTATTCGCGATCTTTCACGCGGATTAGATCTTATCTAAAGTGAATTCATCAGTTTTGTTCGGAGATTTTTATGAACATTAATATGCTCATGCAGCAAGCTCAACGCATGCAAAAAGAAGTTGAGAGCAACATAAAAAAAGCCAAGGAAGAGCTTGCACAAGTTGAAGTTCACGCTGAAGCAGGTGGTGGTCTGGTTAAAGTTACTATGACTGCGCGTCATGTGGTGAAACGTATTGAAATCAATCCTGAACTACTTCAAGATGATGCAGATATGATTGAAGACTTAATTGCAGCAGCAATGAATGATGCTTCACGTCAAGCTGAAGCGATTTCAGAAGAAAAACTGAAATCTGCAAACTCTGGTATGGGTCTTCCACCAGGTCTTTCAGGTTTATTCTAAGGAATACGTTAAATGTTTAGTGATCGTTTTGATCAACTTGTACAGGCATTGCGTATTTTACCAAGCGTTGGGCCAAAGTCGGCTCAACGTATGGCACTGCACTTAATCATGAAAAACAGGGAAGGCGCTGTCGGTCTGGCACATGCCTTGACTGAAGCAACCAACTATATTCATGAATGTTCCATTTGCCATTCATTGACTGAAGATGAAGTATGCAACATTTGCGTCTCTTCAGAGCGTGATGATCAACTGCTTTGTGTGGTTGAATCTCCTGCAGATGTCATGGCAATCGAGCAAAGTGGTAGTTTTAGAGGGAAATATCATGTATTGGGTGGGCATTTGTCGCCACTCGACGGTATTGGCCCCGACGAAATTGGTATCCCATATTTAATTCAACGACTAAGTGATGGTAAAGTGCAGGAAGTGATCTTGGCGACCAATGCAACAGTTGAAGGTCAAGCGACAGCACATTATTTGGTTGAAGCGACTAAACATTTACCAATACAAATGACCCGTATTGCACAGGGTGTACCACAGGGTGGTGAGCTTGAATATGTGGATAGTCATACCTTAAGTCAGGCCGTGCATAACCGAATGCGAATGAAGTAAATATAGAGCGAAACTCGTTTCGCTTTGTATAATTTTCATCTAATTATTTATACTTAATAACGATTAAAGTTTTTGTTTACAATGAATAAAAAAGCTAAATAAAGGAAATAAGTCACTCAAATAACGTTTTTCCTTATAGATAAATAATATATATCAGTTAATATAAGCTCATAGAGCATCTAAAATTAGACTCAGCAACTTATGTATCAATTCATTCAAAATCAGCCAGATTTAAATTCTGTTTTAAATCTTATGGACCAAAGCTCGATTTACGGACTCGACACCGAGTTTATAAAAGTAGATACCCTGTGGCCCAAACTTGGACTTTTCCAAATTAATGTACAAAATCAGGTGTATTTACTTGATGGTACAACCCTCGATTTAAGCCAATTCTGGCAAAAATTATTTGCGGCTCAGCAAAACATTTTTCATGCTTGTAGTGAAGATATCGACCTGATTTATCACTATGCACAGCATAAGTCTTTAGAAAATGTCTTTGATACCCAAGTTGGGATGTCATTTTTAGGGCATGGCTTACAAGTCAGCTATCAAAATGCCTTAAAAACTATGCTCAATGTAGATATAGATAAAGATCAGACACGTTCAGATTGGTTGGCTCGTCCACTCAGTGCCGAGCAATTGAACTATGCAGCGAATGATGTACATTATTTAATGAATTTAAGCCATACGATTCAGAACGAATTGGCTGTGAAAAGTTTATTAAATTGTGTGCTTGAGGACTGCAAAAATTTAACTTATGAAATTGGCACTGAAACGCCGATCCATATGCTGTATCACGATATTGGTAATTATCGACATTCACGTCGTCAGCTCATGCAAATTCAGCAATTGGCCGTTTGGCGTGAGCAAATGGTGAAAGCCTTAAATCAGCCACGTAGCTTTATTCTTAAAAACTCAACCATCATTGATATGGTAGAAAAAAATCCAAAAAATAATTTTCAATTGAGTGCAGTGAAAGACATTCGTCCGAACATTGTGCGTGAGCATGGTAAAATTATTTTAGATTTGTTGAAGTTTTTACCAGAACAAGCTGAATGGCCGCTGCGTATGGCACGTCCAATTCGTCATTCGTCTCAGGATATTGGTTCGCGCGTCGATACAGTCATTCAGCGTGCAGTACAAGAAACCTCTGTGCCTAAAGAAGTTTTAATGCGTAAAAAATGGTTAAATGCTTTGTATCAGCATGTGGTTTTTCATAATGATGAACAAGGTTTACCGAGCTATTTGTTGGGCTGGCGCTATGATTTGCTGACGAAGCCTTTAATTGAAGTACTGCATGCCGATGAAAGCTATCTTTCTAGTCAAATGAAAGTGATGGAATAAGTTCTGATTGATTAAAGAACTATCACTTATACAAATTCACGACTGATGCGTTAATAAACACTAATGTATCAGTCTTTTTTTTGATGTATCCTTTGCCTTGCGTTTAATGAGTATTGATTCAATTATGTACTGTTCTATCTACAAATCGAGCAAAAAAGATGAAATGTATCTTTATATTGCTCGTCCTGAAGTTAATGAAAACGAAACTGAAGCGACAGATCCGCTTGCAGTAATGCCTGATGCTTTACGTACAGCATTTGGTCGTGCCACATTTGTCATGGATCTAGAACTCAGTGAATCACGCAAACTTGCACGTGTGAACGTATTGCATGTCATAGATTCTATTGAAACAAAAGGATTCTTTATTCAGATGCCTCCAGAAGGTTTAATTGACCCAAATGCAGTTGAGCCAGAAGGCTTGCGCGGCGCTTAAGTTAATTCAGGAGTTGTGAAAATGAATGGTGTAGTATCGGTATTGGACTCAATTCCTGAAAGCAGTATTGCAATTACGGTTTACCTAGGTGGGGCTGTAATTGCTTTGTTGTGTTGGTATGGGCTGATGAAGCGCTTACCCAAAACGATCGGTGCCATTGGTTGGCTTATCGTATTTGCTATTTTATTAACACCAACCGTTTCTGAAGGTTCAAATGCAGCGATCGCACCTGCGATTTTTGGTTTGATTTTTGGTGTATTAACAAAAGATCAGCCATTGGTTTGGTTGAATCTATCGCTGATTCTCTTTGTGGTGGGTATTGGTTTAGTCCTTGGTTATTTTTGGACCAAATACAATGCAGCGAAACCACAGCACGTTGTTAACAAGAAAATTTCACCGCTTTAAATAAAAAAATAAGGTTATGTCATGTCTGTTGAAAATCAACAATTTACTGGTACAGATCAATATATTGCGACCGATAGCTTAAAACTTGCAGTAAAAGCTGCACGTTCATTGCAAAAGCCACTTTTGGTTAAAGGTGAGCCGGGGACAGGTAAAACTCTTTTAGCCGAACAAGTCGCTGAAAGCTTAGGGCTTAAGCTCATTACTTGGCATATCAAATCGACGACCAAGGCTCAACAAGGTTTGTACGAGTACGACGCCGTATCTCGTCTGCGTGATAGTCAGTTGGGCGATGACCGTGTTTATGACATCAAAAACTATATTAAGCCGGGTAAGCTTTGGGAAGCATTCACTAGTGAAGAACGTTGTGTACTTTTAATCGATGAAATTGATAAAGCAGATATCGAATTCCCTAATGATTTGCTGCATGAACTCGATAAAATGTCCTTCTTTGTGTATGAGACGGGTGAGACAATTACGGCTACACAACGTCCAATCGTGATCATTACTTCAAATAATGAAAAAGAACTTCCAGATGCCTTCTTGCGTCGCTGTTTCTTTCATTATATTGAATTCCCTGACGAAGCAACCATGCGTGAAATCATCGATGTACATTTTGAAAATATTTCAAATACCTTGGTCTCTGAAGCACTACAAATCTTCTTTAAATTACGTCAAATTCCGGGTTTAAAGAAACCGCCTTCAACCTCTGAGTTGATTGATTGGTTGAGTTTGCTGATGGCGGATGATATGCCAGAAGATATTTTACGCAACACAGATAAATCAAAATCAATTCCACCGCTTTATGGTGCCTTGATTAAGAACGAACAAGATGTTCAATTGCTTGAGCGTCTAGCATTTATGTCACGTCGTTAATTGATATCAATTCTTTAAAAGATTTAAAAGCCGGTTATCCGGCTTTTATTTTGAGTATTAAAAAATATAAGGGTGAATTATGCAGACAAGCGCATACTTATCTCAAGTACACATAGCTGTACCTAAGAGATTAAAGCCAACTGTGCTTTTGTTGGCTGCGAGCTTTTATCTCCCTGTTTTTAGTTATGCAATGGATGATGCTCAGTTTGAACAGCAGCATCAACAGCTACTCCAAGATGCGTATTGGGCGCAACTTGCAGAACATCAACTTAAAGAAAAACTCCTCGATCAATCAGATCATCTCGCAGCTCAAACGGCCATTCAGCAAAAGGCTTGTGCTGCAACTGTACTTGAGCTGAAATACTATGATTTTGTGATCTTGAACCTAAGCGATTTTAACCGCTATAGAAACCATCAAGGTTTTCATAAAATAGTATCTATTGAACAGTTGCAGCAAGATCGCCTCAATGTTCAGCACAAATATGAAACTCTTAAACAATCGCTTAACAATAGAAATGCGATTTGCGAATAAATCATGCTGTATGTGTTTCTTTGGGTAGTAGGGCAACGTATATGAACACGCAGTAAAAGCTTTTGGCTTTACTTGTAGGGATCAATTTTTCATAATGGTGGATGTAAGGCAAGACTCAGTTGCAGATGAAATAACAAGATCACATGCATTCACACTGGATTTGACCTCCTGATATTTAATTTTTATTGGATTTTATTCGCCTATGTTTGTGCGATTGTTTTATACCCTTCGAAAATACGGTGTTCCTGTTTCAACTCGTGAATTGATTGACTTGAACCAAGCAGTGGCAGCAGGGCTGGTCTTTGCAGATCAAAATGAATTTTATCAGCTTGCAAAAACCGTTATGGTCAAAGATGAGCGTTATTTTGATAAGTTCGACCGTGCAATGAAAGACTATTTTGATGGTATTGCCACCTTTGATTTGGATGAACTATTAAATCAGGTGCATAAATTGCCAAAGGATTGGTTTGATCTTGAACTTATCGAAAAACATCTAACACCTGAACAACGAGAAGAATTAAAAAAAGCCGGATCATTAGAAGAATTGATGAAAATGCTTGAAGAGCGTTTACGCGAACAGCATAAAAAGCATCAAGGTGGTAATCGGATGATCGGTACGGGCGGTACCTCGCCCTTTGGTGCCTATGGTGACCATCCTGAAGGTGTGCGTATCGGTGGGCCTGGTCGTAAACGATCTGCGGTGAAAGTTTGGGAACAACGTCAATACCGAAATCTAGATGATGAGCAGATTCTCGGTAGTCGTCAGATGCAGATGGCTTTGCGTCGTTTGCGTAAATTTGCCCGCCAAGGTGCAGCAGAAGAGCTAGATATCGACGGAACCATTCGTGAAACAGCCAAACAAGGAATTTTGGATGTGCAGTTGGTTCCTGAACGACGTAACCGCATTAAAGTCTTGATGCTGTTTGATGTTGGGGGCTCGATGGATTCACATATTGCCCAATGTGAGAGGCTCTTTACCGCGGCTAAAACTGAATTTAAAACCTTAGATTATTTCTATTTCCATAACTGTTTATATGACTATGTGTGGAAAGATAATATTCGCCGTTCAAGCACGCGTATGAATACTTGGGATCTATTCAATACCTATGGGCGTGATTACCGCGTCATCGTGGTCGGTGATGCAAGTATGGCACCGTATGAGTTGAACTCTGTAGGTGGTTCTGTGGAGTATATGAATGATGAAGCGGGTCAGGTGTGGTTACAGCGCTTACGCAATCACTTTGATAAAACAGCATGGTTAAACCCCGAAGAAGAAAGTTATTGGCACTACACCCAAACCATAGCTGCGATTAAACAAATCTTTGAAGATCATATGTTCCCAATGACCCTAAAAGGCGTGGAAGATATGACGAAATATTTAGCGCGCTAAAGCGTTAAAAACGATACTTTTTCTTATCAATGATGTTTATATTACATACTCCAATTTTGCATTGTTTCTTATTTTCAAAATTGGATAGTATTTAAAAGTCTTTGTTCTGCATACAACATGAAGGAAATATGATGGATCATCAAATTAATGGTATCGCATTACCTAATGAAGAAGGTTTCTTCGGTAAATACGGTGGGCAGTTCATTCCACCAGATTTAAAACAGGCAATGGATGACATTAATGTTGCTTATGAGCAAATTCGTCATACAGAGGAATTTCAAAATGAATTGAAGGATTTGTTTGCACACTATGTTGGACGTCCAAGCCCATTGTTTTATGCGAAGCGCTTGTCTAACAAATTAGGTGGGGCACAAATCTACCTCAAGCGTGAAGATCTTAACCATACTGGCGCACATAAAATTAACCACTGCCTTGGCGAAGCTTTGTTAGCAAAATACATGGGTAAAACCAAAGTGATTGCAGAAACTGGCGCAGGTCAGCATGGTGTAGCATTGGCAACGGCTTGTGCCTTGGTGGGCATTCCATGTGAAATTCACATGGGGCAAGTGGATATTGAAAAAGAACATCCAAACGTAGTGAAAATGAAGATTTTAGGTGCCAACCTAATCTCTGTCACTCGTGGTACAGCTACGCTTAAAGATGCAGTAGATAGCGCTTTTGAAGAATATTTAAAAGATCCAACCAATTTTATTTATGCGATTGGCTCAGTGGTTGGCCCACATCCATTCCCGAAAATGGTTCGTGACTTCCAGTCCATTATTGGTGATGAAATTAAAATTCAAGCCAATGATCGATTTGGTGCAAATCCTGACTATGTCGTTGCATGCGTGGGTGGTGGATCCAATGCTGTTGGTGCATTTACAGCATTCCTGAATGACTCCGATGTCAAACTCGTAGGCGTTGAGCCTGCAGGCCATGGTTTAGATACCAATATGCATTCTGCGACGTTGACATTGGGTAAGCCAAGTCAAATTCATGGCATGGCATGTTATGTCCTTGAAGATGAACAGGGTGAGCCTTTGCCAGTGCATTCAATTGCATCAGGTCTGGACTATCCAGGAGTGGGGCCACAACATAGTTTGTTAAAAGACCTAGGCCGTGTTGAATATACAACAGCGACAGACCAAGAGTGTTTAGATGCATTCATGACGCTTTCACGTGTGGAAGGTATTGTTCCTGCACTAGAAAGTTCACATGCGGTTGCTTGGGCAATTCGTGAAGCGCCAAAACTTGCCAAAGATGTGAAGATTGTCGTTAACGTTTCAGGCCGTGGCGATAAAGACTCAGACTATGTGGCTGAAAAATTAGATTTAAATTAATTACTGCCATTAAAAAAGACTAAGTTGCTCATCATCTGTTGATGGTGCAAAAATCTTTTGCAGGTGTTTAGCCCGATCTATATTCGAAATATCCCAGTTTTTAACTGGGATATTTTTTTGACATAATTTTTATATAAAGTGTGCTTAACGCTTGATGTAATTGGAATTAACTCAGGATGTAGCGCATAAATAATTGCCTTTGCATCTAAAATTTCAGCGACAGCAGAAGCAATCTCTAAATTGATCGTACGTCGGTGGTATTGCAGCAGTTCATCGTCTTTCATAGAAACCATCAAGCGTTCCAATTCTAAAATGATGGCATCAAGGTGGGCTAATTTATCTAAAGCAGGTTTCAACATAAGAAAGGAAATTGAGAAAAGTAATTAATTTGTAATGTGTAAGTCATTACAAAATGTGAGTTATATAAATTATTGATATTTGGAATTCCCCCTTAAAGCTTATCAAGGGGGATTTTTGAGTTTAGCCAGAAATATATTGTTGAAGTTGTTCGATCAGTTTGCGTTGATCATCCATTGCTGCTTTTACAAGGTCGCCGATGGAGATTAAGCCAGTTAATTTCTGTTCCTCAACGACAGGTAAATGACGTAAATGGCGATCTGTCATGAGTTCTAAACATTCTTCGACAGTCGCTGCACTTGTCACGGTGATTACGCTCCCAGTCATAATTTCGCTGACAGAGGTATCGAAAGATGTTCTTTCCATCAGGGCGATTTTACGTGTGTAATCACGCTCAGACAAAATCCCAACAACTGTGCCTTCATGGGTCACAACGAGGGCACCAATGCCTTTTTGTGCCATCAGGGAAATGGCTTCGAGTACAGTCGCATCTGGAGTGATGGTGTAGATTTCTTGATAAGCTTTGTCTTTAAGTACTTGGGCAACTGTAGTCATATTTTCATTCCTTTATAGTAGTTTTTGTTTAATTTAAATTAGCGCGAAATTTGAAAAAAGCAAATACTTTTCAGTGCATGTTGGGGTCAAACATGCACTGAGGGTTTTATGCCATTTGAATCTTATTTTGGTTAAAAAAGAATAAACGCATTTGCGAGGTTGTGAGCTTGAGACGGATGTGGCTAGAGCTATGCAACGCAGGGATAACTTTAAGACGTGTTAATGTCGGTAATAGCGATGCCTCAAAATCTTGTGGTGTAATGCGTCGTGGAGTGTAGTTGGGCCAATGTTTTTTGGCATATTTATGCGCTTGAATGCCATTTAGCCAAAACGGGAAGATAATATGATCTTGATCGCTGGTCATTGCCCAACCTTGTTGGTGGTAGAGCCCCCAAAGGACTCCACAGTACATCATGGTTTTTAAAATACTAATTTTATAAAATAAATCTTTTGGAATAGGTTTATATTGCTTTAATTTAGACATCATATGCAGCGTGTTGTTGATGTTGCTCCTATTGTAGAAAATTCTTATGAAAAAGCTGTGTAAGCTTTGAACTTGATTGTAAGAATTTATGTAGTTAAAAGTTGAAGGGTGTAAAAAACGCCACCTTAGTGACGTTTTGTTATGCTTGCAAAGTGGCCATGTTCTGCCAATATTGCGCTTTGAGTGAGTCACGTTCTACGCGGAAGCCTTGATAATAAAGTTCAGCCAAAAATAACGCTGCTTTACCATGTCCAGCACGAGCTGCATCTTCCAATTCATGAACTGCATCGCTGAAGTTCATTTGAGATTGAATTGTGTTTACTGCATTTGCGTATACATGTTCGAGTTCATGTTGAGAGAATTGTTGAATCATATTTAACTCCTTATTCTAATTATGATCATTAAGGGCCCATTCTTTAGCCCTATTAACTAATTTAACTAAGTATTATTAAACTAATATTACAATTATCTTGAATTGTCAACTATTCACGTAAATATTTCTAATTTGCTATAGTTTACATGATTAAACAATGGACAATTGTTTTCGTGAGTAAAATACTATCACAAGAAGTTGTAGATAATAAGGAGAAGTAAAATGACAAGAGTTTTAGACGGTTTAACTTTAGATTATCCTCCGACATTAGCGCAAATTGTGGAGTTGGCACATCTACATCGTCGCAATCTTGATGAAGCAATTTTTCATCAAGAAATTCATTTAGGGGATTTTGGTTTGGCACAGCGCAAACGTGTATATGATTTCACACGGGATTTAGATAAGGCACAGCGTTTAGAATTTTACAATGCATATAATGGCGAATTACTCAAAATCGCCGATGATGATGATTTACATCCAGCGCATGCAGAAGGTGGAATGAGTATTTTTGCAGTATTTATCGTTTTGGCGATTATTGCATTGATTCTTTATTTTGCGGTGATACGTACCATTATTCATTAAATTGTTTAGCTAACTCACAGACTGAAACGGTGGACTGATGCAGTTTTAAGCGCTGTGACTTGAACTTCTTGAACGTCAGCCATACACTACTTTGAACCTGAGGTAGTGTATGACTATTGATTTAGAAAAAATTATTCAATTCAAATCTAAAATACAGCTAGAGCAAATTTATAATATCTTTGTTTCAGTCATGATCGTGGTGATTTTGGTATTGGCTGTAATTGCCTTATATCGTCCTATTTCTGTACAGCAATACCAAAACGTGTCACGACTTGCGTTGCAGCAAAGTTATCCTGAAACACAGGAAATGGCGATGCTGCTGAGACAGCAAGATCGCATTCGTGTGGGTGCTTATCTTAAATTGATGCATGCTTATCAGATGGAGTCTGTGCGGGCACATCAACTTCCGGCTTTGGCAGAGGAACAGCTTTAGTTGCAGGGATTATCTTGGTTGGAGCTGCATGTACATTCTTCTCCAATATCTGCTGTACTTCATTTTTATCTAAGGTTTTGCTCACCACAATCACAGTCATATTTTCAGGGTTCATGTAAGTACGAACCGCATTTTGTACATCAGCTACAGTTATTTTTTCCAATAATTTTGGGTACTGGGTCAAATAATCTGGATCTTGATGATAAAAGCCCAATAGACCAAGCTGTGCATTGATCGTTGCATTACTGCTGTAATTATTTGGAAAAGCACGCAGCATGCCTGCTTTGGTTTCTTCCATTTGTCTTTGATCAATAGGCATTTTGACAAAATCATTAAAAGCCTTATGTGCCACTCGGATACTATCTATCAGCTGATCTTGACGTGTTCCATAGCTAAAACTAAAGATACCAGGTGCTTGGCTAAAGCTAAATGCACTATAGGCACCATAAGTATAGCCACGTTTAACGCGAAGCTCTTGCATGAGGACCGAGTTAAAACCTCCACCACCAAACATTCGATTAGCTACTTCTAGGGCTAATCGATCTTTGTTATCACGTGTCGTTCCTAAATGTCCAAACATGACGTTGGCTTGGGTGGAATTGTAAGGAAGATGGATGATATCAAACCCTTGTTTTTCTTCTGGTTGTGTAAGTGCCTTAGCTTTTTCACCTTGGTTTAAGTTTCCGGAAATACGTTCTGCAAGGTTTTGTGCTTCTTTTTTGCTGAGTTTGCCTGTAATCGCAATATTCATGTTTTGAGCAACTAAAAATTGATTACGAAACTTCTTTAAAATGTCAGGGGTGATTTTTTTGATACTGCCATTGGTTCCAGTAATCGGTTCTGCATATGGGTGTGTGCCGTATACAGCCCGATAGAAACGAATATTCATTAAGCGACTTGGGCTTTCTTGGAGTTGTTTCTGACCAGCTTGGTTATTGCTGAGTGCTAAGTTGAGACTGGAGTTTTTAAAAGTCGCATTTTTAATCACATCCATCATCATACTTAAAGCAGGTTCTAATTTTTTAGGGTCTGACAATACGCGTAGCCGAACGACAAACATATCTCGATGTGCTTGTACGCTAAATTGAGCGCCTGTTTGGTCAAAAACCGAGGCAATTTGCGTTGCATTGTATTTTTCTGTGCCTTCATCGATTAAACGTGCAGCCATGTTGGCAACACCATACAAGCCTTTTCCGACTTCTTCATCACGAGCAGAACCTGCATTAAAGGTCAGTTGAATATCCACCATAGGTAGATCTTGTGATTCAACAAACAGGCTATTTACGCCATTTCGGTTTTTCAGCACTTGAACAAGCGGAGCACGGTAGTCTTTATCAATCTGTAAATTCTTTAAACTTTGCAGCACGGGGACAGATTGTAATTGGCTCGGGTTATCGTTGAGGTCAGGAACATTTTCCGTATAAGTTTCTGCATGGAGGAGTGAGCCAAACGCAGTGAGTAAGCTTAGAGATAAAATTTTCGTAATAGTCATCACTAATCCTTACAAGACGCTTTCTGTGTTTTGGGTTGAGTTAGTCTGTTGCTCCTGAGTAACAACTTCCGTTTGAGCTGGTTTTGTAGTTTGATCTGCTTTATTTGAGGTTGTTGGAACCTCCGTCTGTTCTGGAAGTAGATACATGGTGCTTAAATTTTCTCGGACAAAATACGCATTGGCGACACGTTGAATATCCTGTGCGCTGACGTTTTCATATAGTTTTGGTAATTCGTCCATTAGCCTGAAACTGAGCCCATTGACTTCTAAGTTACCGATCGTCTTGGCTTGGCTGCTGATGTCATCTTGGTTATAGACTAAATTGGAGACAAAACGTGTGGTGATACGTTCAACTTCTGGTGTTTTGACTAATTCTGTTTTTAAAGTGTCGATTTCATCTTGTATCGCTTTTTGCGCTTGTTCCATTTTGACGCCATCGGTAGGGAGTGCTGAAATGGTAAACAAGCTGTCTCCACGATTGTATGGATCATAAGAAACACTTACAGCCGTAAGTAATTTTCTATCGCGTACCAGTTTGTCTTGTAGGCGAGATGAAATACCACTGTCTAAAATATTGCGAATAATATTGAGAGCATAAGCATCTTGTGGGTTTTTTGCGGTAGCTAGTGAGCGTACATTCCATGCCATATACAAATTGGGCACTTGTACGGGTAAATTTAGTTCCATATGACGATAGCCCACACGCTCGAATTCCATCACATCGTTACGATCAGGTGTTTTACGTGATGGAATATCACCAAAGTATTTTTGAACTTGACGTATTGCTGCTTCGGCATCGACATCACCGACAATCACCAAAATGGCGTTGTTTGGGGTATACCAATCTTTATACCACTGTTTTAAATCTGCTAATTTGATGTTTTGCAGATTTTTCATGTGTCCAATGACGGGTTGACGATAGTGACTGGTTGGATAAGAGATCCATTTGAAACGTTCATAAGCCAAAGAACGAGGGTTATCATCTGTACGCTGTCTGCGTTCTTCCATAACCACTTTAATTTCAGGCTCGAAATCTTGTTGTTGCAATCGTAAATTACTCATACGATCCGCTTCGAGCTCCAGCGCCATAGGGAAGTAGGCTTTAGGATACAACTGATAATAATTGGTGTAATTGGTAAAGGTTGCGGCGTTGATGCTGCCGCCATAGATACGGCTGAGACGTGTAAATTCATCATTAGGAACTTTAGTGGTTCCTTTAAACATCATATGTTCGAGTGCGTGGGAGATCCCTAATAGATTGCCCGACTCATCACTACTGCCAACACGATACCAAATATGGGTCATTACCATCGGCGCACGGTGGTCTTCACGGATAATGACCTTTAAACCATTTTTAAGCGTGGTTTCAAAGGTGCTTCGCGTTAATTGGGTACGTGTGTCTGCATGTAGATTGGGTGTACACCAAAGGCAAATAGTGATGACACAGATAGGAAGCACTGAGCGAAATAAAGTTTTAAAAAAACAAGGAGAAAATCTGTTTTTATAGGACACAAAGGAATCCATTAAAATGCATTTTATAGTTATCTAGTTTTCCTAAAGTTAATTTTGATTGCAAGTTCAACATGTTGTTTTTTAGTGTGCTTAGCACTGACAGGCGTGTAGCGACTCAATTTAAGATAACTTATGATAGAATCGGTTTTTTTAACGCAGTGCTTTTCAAGGATTCGGCATGCAACAGCAATCTCATGGGCAGAATAAATTTTTGATTGATGCTGATATCGGTGATGACGATGTCACGCTACCGAGTTTACCTGCGGTAAATGTGCCGATTATCGAGACACCGAAAGTACAGCAAGAAGTTGCTGCACCATTACAAGAAACAGAGTCAGAAACTGAAGACTCGAAGGTGAAAGGCGGCTTCTTTAGTCGTATGAAAGAAGGTCTAGCAAAGTCACGTAAGAACTTGGCAGACGGCATGGTGAATATCCTGATCGGTGGGAAGGAAATTGACGATGAACTTTTAGAGGAAGTTGAAGAGCAACTTTTGGTTGCTGACATTGGTGTCGATGCAACCAAAACGATTATTGCGAACTTAACTGAACGTACTGAACGTGGCGATTTAATTTACTCGCACTCTTTATATAAAGCGCTTCAAGAAGAACTGGTGGCATTACTTGCACCACGTGTTAAACCGCTACATATCGACAGCAATAAAAATCCGTATGTGATTTTGGTTGTTGGTGTGAATGGTGTGGGTAAAACCACCACGATTGGTAAATTAGCGAAACGCTTACAAGGTGAAGGTAAAAAAGTAATGTTGGCTGCTGGTGATACATTCCGTGCAGCAGCCACAGAACAATTACAAATTTGGGGCGAACGCAATAATATTGCCGTTGTGGCTCAAGGTCATGGTGCAGATTCTGCTTCAGTTATTTTTGATGCATTTGAAAGTGCTCGTGCAAAAGGCGTAGACGTGCTGATTGCAGACACCGCAGGTCGTTTACATAACAAAGGACACCTCATGCAAGAGTTGTCTAAAGTAAAACGTGTAATGCAAAAAATTGACGCTACAGCTCCACATGAAGTGATGTTGGTGGTTGATGCAGGTACAGGTCAAAATGCCATTAACCAAGTTGAAATGTTTGATGAGGCAGTAGGGCTTACAGGTCTAACCATTACTAAACTGGATGGTACTGCGAAAGGTGGTGTGTTATTTAATATTGCAAGCCGTACCCATGTGCCAATTCGTTTTATTGGTGTAGGTGAGAAAATTGATGACTTGCGTCCATTCTCAGCTAAATCATTTGTCGCAGCATTATTTGAAACTGATAAATAAAATGCGTTAAATGTCACATAAACTCCGCAAAATGCGGAGTTTTTTGTTTTTGAGATTACTGATTGATTTAAAAAGCAACATGTGAATAAATCATAGTCAAAATTCAGCTTGATATACCCTTAGAATAAGTAAGGAATTATTGTTATATATAAAAATTGCTTTGGGGTGTTTAGGGTGGCGTTACTCGATAAAATTGGTCATGTATTGACTGCGGATATCACTAAAGATTTTAAATTAAAAATGAAAACTACCGAACAAGAAGTAGAAGCGTCATTTGTCGACCAACTAAAGAAACGTCGTAGTATCTACGAGCTTGGAAAGAAGGTGCATTACAGTCAGGCTTATTTGGCAGAACTGATTCAAGAATCCGTAAGAAGCTGTCCATCTGCATATAATTCGCAAAGCACACGTATTGTGGTTTTATTTGGCGAATCTCATCAAAAATTTTGGGACATTGTAAAAGACGTACAACGCAAGAATGTTGCGAGTTATATTTTTGAAGGTGTGGCGCTCAAAATAGATCAGTGTGCAGCTGGCCTGGGAACTGTGCTTTTCTATGAAGATCAAGCTGTGATTCAACAATTACAAAAGAAAGTGCCATTAAGTGCAGAAGATTTTCCAGTGTGGTCGGAGCAAACGTCTGGCATGGCCCAATTCGCAGTATGGACTTCGATCGCAGATGCAGGTTTAGGCGCATGTTTACAACACTATAATCCACACATTGATTATGCCGTTGCCGAATACTTTGATATTTCAAAACAATGGCTGCTACGTGCGCAGTTGGTCTTTGGTTCAATTGAAGGTCAAGCGCCTGAACGTTTAGAACCAGAAGATCAAGATCAGTTTAGAATTTATGAGTAATTTCTATGTTCTGTAAGTTGCTTTGATTTCTGCTGTACTAAAGACAGTGAAACCAAAATCTGAATGTAAGACGGGTTGTAGGTATTTAGATGCTTACAACTGATTGTTCTAGAAATAAGACACAATGTTGTAAATATAGTCATGCAACTGTTAAAAACATCACCTATTATAAATCTCAACTTAGTCAGCTAATTGAAAATAAAAAGAGGTCTTGTAATGTCATTCTTGAATCAAATCGAACAACGTCGCACAATCTATTCTATTGGTAATAACGTTACTTTATCGCAAGATGAAATTGAGCAAACCATTAAAAATGCAGTACGTTTAAGTCCATCATCATTTAACTCTCAAACGTCTCGTGTTGTAATTCTGTTTGGTGATGCACATCAAAAATTCTGGAATATCGTACGTGAAACTTTACGTAAAATTGTACCTGCAGATGCATTTGAAGGAACCAATGGCAAGATTAATAGTTTTGCAGCAGGTTATGGTACAGCATTATTTTATGAAGATCAGGCTGTAGTAAAAGCTCTCCAAGAACAATTTGCACTTTATGCAGATAATTTCCCAGTATGGTCTGAACATTCAACGGCAATTGCTCAATTTGCTACTTGGACGGCTTTGGCTGAAAAAAATATTGGTGCGTCATTACAACATTACAATCCAATTGTTGATGCTGAAACAGCTGCGGCATTTGATGTGCCAGATCAATGGAAACTACGTGCACAACTTGTTTTCGGTTCGATTGAAGCGCCTGCAGGCGAAAAAACCTTTATTGCAGATGAAGAACGATTCAAAACATTCAAGTAATGATGGTGTGATGAATTAAAAAGGATGCATTTAGCATCCTTTTTTTATATGCAAAATTCTTGAATGAATATCAAAATAATATCTTGAAACTAAATATACAGTGATTGTTAGATGTCATAAGATTGTCACATATGCATTGCATAGTGCATTCGAAACTAAATAATTGATAAAGAGTGATAATGATGACTTTAAGATTAACTGTTGCTGCTGCAGCGCTGATGTTAAGTAGTGCCGGATTTGCAGCTGTAACTTTGACTGTTCCGGAAGAAATTAAAATAGTTGCAGTTAATGATCAAGAAGTTACTGGTGGTTTATTTCGATCTACGGAGAAGTATAAGCTAGATGCAGGTGAAAACCTATTAACGGTACGTTATAGTGAATTTTTTCAACATGCTGATAATTCTCACGATATTTTAAAGTCAGGTGTTGCCGCCATTCGTACTCCAGCTCTGATTGATGGGCAAGAGTATCGTTTGGGTCTAATCAATGCGCCAAAAGATTTTGATGCCGCACAAAAATATAAAGACCAACCGATATTTGGATTGTATGACAAATCTAATCAATTACTAGTTCAGCAAGCTGGGGCGAAGAAAGAACAAAAATCGATTTTCTCCAATGGTGTATTGGGTAATGCCGTAGATTTTACGAAGAAAGAAGCTGTGCCAGAAAATCAACCGTCACCTGTTTATGCACAATCCGTAACTGTAAAATCAACGAACGTAGCATCTCATATAACTACTCCAAAAAATGTGACTATTAATGAAAATGGGGCAGATCAACAATTAATTCAGATTTGGCAAAAGGCCAATAAAGCTGAACGACAAAAATTCATGAGTTGGTTGGCTGAGCAAGCAAACTAAAGTCACTTTTGTAATTTCATTAGTTTTCTTAAAATCCGTGTTATTTGAAAAGTCCGTTGAATTACGGGCTTTTTAGATTGAAGAATATAAAAATCACCAATAATAATAAAATTCGTCTTTCATAAAGCAAAATATACAGATATATTGATCTTTAAATAAGCAATAAATTGCTTTTAGTTTAAAAAATAAACACTCAAGCAAAATATTATAGAAATTTCTATGATAGGGGCTTGTGTTTGTTTTGAAACCCTATAGAATACGCTGCATACCAACGCAGACAGCGATAAACTTAAGTTTTTTAGTTGTTTGATGTTGTTTCTTACTTGCTGACGAAGCATTAAGAAGATCATTAAGAGATTATGAAGAACAACTTGTGTGGATTTTTACTGATTGATTGATCGAAATTATTTTCATTGATTAATGGTAGAAATTACTCGAAGTTTATTTGAGCAAATTTTTGT